>CAZANF010000134.1:0-7933 GCA_964486425.1 uncultured Spirochaeta sp.
GCCCACGAGACGACCCTCTGCCGTATAGGATTCGGTTTGCCGTGGCGGTTCTGATTCTGCCTGCAGAACTTCAATCCGCTGTGTTATCAGATCGTGAAAGGTTGAATCAGTGTTCTCCTGCTCAAGGATTTGCAGCGGCTCCAGCTGCAGGTCCACAGGTCGGCTATCAATAACAGCAAGATAGTCCAGAACTGCAACATCATCATCCGAGGTAGTGACCGCATCCTCGGAAAGGTACCACTCACTCCCGCGGGAGTAACGACCGAAATTCTCGGTTTCTCCGTTACCCAGTTCAAGGTCGTACCCGAAAAATCGAATTCTCCCGCTTTTCGCCTCTTCCGATGTCTGCGGAAAGACGGTGATCTGCTGTCCTCGAGTGAGCGAATATCGGGTATTGTCTACAATATCCAGCCCGGTATACACGGTAGCAGGATCCTCGGCTGCAATCGCAGCGCGTCGGGTGCCTTGACCAATGAAATACGCACTTACCCAGATATCCTCACCATCCAGTTTGGCTGGGAGCAGCGGACGGCCGTCTGCTTCATGGCTCTGAAGCTCGCCGTCGCGCAGCAGTGCTACCGGCTCCCCGGCTTCAATATAGCCGGCATTTTCACCGAACGTCGTTTCACCCTTTGCATCGCTCTTCTCGATGTAATACCAGGCTCTCATTGAGGAATAAGAGTCGACTGTTTCCTCCTCAACACTCATGGCATCCGCCTGTGTATCCGCAGATGAAGCTGCCCCCTGACCTTCGCACCCCGAAAGCAGCAATACCGCCGCACATACAAACCAAACCAGTGTTTTCATATCTTCTCCTGAAAAAATGTAATTCTTTTTATGATTTTAGCTTAATTTAACTACTGGTGCAAGCAAATCTTAGAAATAGCCATCCCGATCAACGTACCCGAAATGTACGAACCGCCTGCGCTCCTTTTCCGTCGACAATGACCAGGCGGTGATCACCGGGAAAGGGATGTACAGCCATTGTATGCGGATCCCGGGTCCGACCGAGATATGTGCCGTTTAAATGCCAGTCGAGCACTGCAGTTTCCTCGCTGTGATAAGCCTCTAGAACCACCTGCTGGGAGCTGCCGTCATAATCAGTGGGCAGCAGAATGGTCGCCCCGGCATGCGGAACCAGTATACTGATTTCACCAGCCTCTGATGATGACGGCGGGGGACTGTAATGCAGGTTCCATTGCCGGTAGTAATACCCCTGGGCAGGAGGCAGCAGAAACACATTCGGGTTTGCGGAATGATGATACGGGCTTAGTCTGCCGCTTCGTTCGGCAGCGGCTACCGCCTCCACCATGACCGTCTTCCCGGTACCGGGCATCGGCAGGAAGCCACTCTCACGACTCACCTCTAGCAGGCGAAGCCCCGGAACCGGCAGAAAGTTGCTCTGGGGTCCAAGCAGGCGAAAGACCTCGAACAGAACCGGTGCGGCAGACAGTGTCCCCTGAAGACCAGCTGTTCCCGGCCCCACCGTATTCCCGACCCACACACCCACGGCATAGTGCGGTGTCATTCCGATGGCCCATGCATCCCGACTCCCCTGACTGGTGCCTGTTTTCCACGCAATTGGCGAGCCGGTGGCAAAATGCTGCCACGCAGAATCAATACCGGGGCGATCTACCTGCTGCAAGGCCTTCAACGTCAGATACCAGGCCTGCGGAGAGATCGGCGAGGTAAACGCCGGCCAGTCATCCGGAGATTCCTCCGACTGAGCAGGACGGTACAAACGGGGAAAGCGCAACTGCCGTTCTGCTGCAATGCTTGTATGATCAATCGTCATTCGGGTCAGTGCGGCAAAGATGGAGGTAATTTCCCACAGCGTAGTCTCGGCACCGCCGATAATGAGTGGCAACCCGTATTCCTCACTTGGTCTGTGCAGGGTGGTCATGCCCAGGTCTTCCAGCAGCTCCTTGAATCGGGGCACTCCAAACCGGGACAGGGCGTGCACAAAGGGTACATTGAGTGATCTGGACAGCGCCTGATCCGCCGGAATCGCTCCCAGGAAAGCCTTGGTATGATTTCTCGGAGCATACGACCCGAAGCGCATCGGGATATCCACAAGCAGTTCCGTCGGCAGCATTTCTCCGCTGTCCTGCATGGCTGCATACAGAAACGGCTTCAACAGGCTGCCGGAACTTCGCAGAGACCGGATAATATCGACATCCCGCCCCGGGATATCACTGTGCGATAACGGGGTGTTTCCGAGATATCCGACCACAGTACTGCTCGCCAGATCCAGTACCAGTACAGCCATATTTCTCACTTCCCTGCTGTACAGAACTCGCGCCTGCCTTTCCGCTGCAGTAAGCAGTCGGCGCTGCAGTTCACCATCAATCGTGGTGTACACAGTACTGCCGTCATGACCGTCGATGGCTGCCCGCACCGCAAGCCCCGGTGCATGTCGCGCAACCTGCCAGGTTCCTGCCGGAAGCGGTTCCAGCAAGGCTGCCTGCACATCTACCTCGGTAAGATACCCTGCAACGGAAAGCGACTGAAGCAGTTCATCCCTCCGCTGCTGCAGGGCGCGGCGATCGCGATCAAGATGAATATGTGCGGGGTTATTCGGCAGCACTGCAAGCAAAGCCGCCTCCGCCCATGACAGCTCCTGCGGAGAACGATTGAAGTAACGCCATGCAGCAGCCTCAAGACCGACGATATTGCCCCCGAACGGGGCATTATCGGCATACAGACGCAGAATTTCGGATTTGCTGTAGCGTATCTCCAGCCGAATGGCCAGGAGAAGCTCTATGATCTTCTCCCGGTAGGTTCGAGTGGTGGTGCCGCGAGAGAGCCGGATAACCTGCATGCTTATAGTGGATCCGCCGCTTACAACCCGTCCGGCACGAAGGTTCTGCCACGCAGCACGAAGAATAGCGATGAAATCAAACCCGGGATGATGATAAAAGTTTTTATCCTCGAAATGCAGCACCGCTGCTTCATACTGCGGCGGCACCGCATGGAGGGCGGAGGTACTGCCGGTCACGCTATCCGGCTGCGGACCGGCAGGCGCAAAGCGCCACTGCTCGTCGTCCGCAATCCGCATGTCCAGGGGCCGTCCTTCGCGATCAAGTATCAGCATGCCGGGAGCATTCTGAAAAAGCTCGCCGGGAAGCGAGAACCACCAGAGAGCGACAAGCAGCAGAAAGACAACCGGTGCTGTCCATAATAGCAGCTGCCGGCCGTACTCCTGCCGCAGCCGGGTTATGGCTGTACCTCTACCCATCTTCCCTCTGTCCGAGCCATTGTTTCCGGGTCATACATAGCCTCTGCCAATACCCCTGGGTGATAATAACGTCCTGCATACGTGGCAATGAGATCAATATCAATTGTAACGCTGCCCCCTGCCGGAAGGTCCAGAAAACTGTTCACTCGATCATCCCGGATATCCTGATAGGTAATTCGGGTATTTCGCGGTGCATTTGCCAGTCTTGCATTCACAATCTCCCATCCGGTTGGAATCATATACGAAACGGCAGTATCATTTTGCGCGATGGTCCGGGTATTCTTCACGGTAATACGTGCACGCAGCTGATCCCCTGAGCGCAGCGGCTGCGCCAGTTCATGCGGCTCATCATCAATGAGATACTCCAGCGACAGCTGATAGCCATTGGATATGGCCTCTTCCAGACCCTGAGCTGGATTACCGCGGGTCAGAACCCGTACCTGAACCGGCTGGGAGCCAAGGTTTTCAAGCTGCAGACTTCCTGTCTGGACCCCGAAGCCCGAGGCGTCCAGCTCACTCTGCACCACATATTCACTTCCCTGATGCAGCTGCGAACGCCCCCGCCAGGTCGACCGCACCTGAATATCCCGATTGGTACCCATGTGCTGCGCATACCGGGCGACACTCATGAGCATGAAGGCTGATTCCTGTGTAGACAGCCCGGCGTCCGATGCCAGCACATCACTGATGTTGCGTATCAGAGCCTCACTCTGGGCGACACGCCCGGTCAGCACCATGGACTCCGCAATCATAGCCTCCTCCCGACGCCTGCTGCCGTAGATTCCCTCCTGTCCATGCATGAATACCTGGGTTGTATTTGCGCTGCGCAGCAGTTCATCCGTTTGCGTGCGGTTGCCGATGAGCTGATATGCAGCAGCCAGCCGCCAGCGCGACGGATTCGTCAGATGACGGCTGGATACCAGTCGATTCATGGCACCTATCTCCGGCTGGCCGGCCAGAGCAAGGACATACAGACGATAAGCCTGGGTCAAGGCATCCTGGGCCGAGTTGATTGATGAAGCGTTGGCGCGTGAACGCTGATAGATTACCCAATTGTCGACAAGCTGTGACGGCACCACATACCCGCGGCGTCGAGCTTCAAGCAGGAAGTGGCCGACATAGCTTGATACCCAATCGTTAACCGAACCGCTGCCAGGCCAGAAACTGAAACCGCCGCTGCTTAGCTGGAAACTCTGCAGTCTGGAAATACCATCCTGGATATTTGCAGCAATCTGTTCACTTCGATCCGGAGACAAACTGGTTATATCCTCAAGATACAGCTGCGGAAATACCGAACTGGTGGTCTGTTCAATACAGCCGTATGGATAGCGAATGAGGTAGCCCAGCCGCCGCTCAAGATCAAGAGGCTTAAATCCCGACAATTCCAGGGTTATCGCATTACTGCCGATGAGACCAAAGGTCTCGACTGCTATACTGCGCTGTCTCCCCGGCTCCAGGGTAATAGAAGCTGTGCGGGTCTCCGGGGCCGTGGGCATTCGTACCTCTACCGGAATACGATGCACGGAGGTATTCTCTCCGGCCCGTACAGTAAAAGTGACTGCTGCCTCACCAACCCGGGAAAAGACTCTTCCCATAAAGGCAACGCTCTTTTCTCCCGGCTGATCAAAGGAGATCATCCGGGTGCGATTACCTTCAATCTGCGCCAGGCCTTCTGCAGCCACCGAAACCTCGACATTGCGTATATCCGGCTCCATCGCGAAGACACTTGCAGGAAGAATTATTTCATCACCAGGCGAAAGAACGCGAGGCAGGGTTCCAAGAACCATAAGCGGTTTGCGGACAAACACCTCGCGCTCGGCTTTTCCATATGCATCCTGGGGCACCTGGCTGCCCTGCTGTACTGCGACCACCATAATACGAACCGCGCCGAGATACTCCGGTATCTCGATGGTATGCAGGTTCTCGCCCCCGGCAGCCAGTAAGCGGGGAGCATGGTAGGTTACTACCGGCTCAAATCGCGACAGCGAGTCGTCAGCTGCCGCACCGCTGCTGTCCGAACCTCCGATTGCAAGCAGCGAGGCCAGATCTCCGGTCGCCGCACCGGCAACCTGGTTGTACAGGTCAAAACTGCGAAGGAGTGAGGCCGTCCGGCGATAGAAATGACTGCGCAGATCAGGACTGCGGTACCGGGTAATTCCGAGCAAACCCTCATCGACAACTGCGAGGGTATACGCCATCGCCTTGCCGTCTTCCTCACGTACTCTTATCTGAGCTGTACTGCCGGGTGCAAACACCTCGGAACTGGTTATGATCGGGCGAAGCTGGGTAGCGGGATCACGAATTTCAAGCGGGATCACCCCATGGCTGCGCAGTGGACGGTCGTTTTCCGCCGTATAGGGCTGGATGTATGTGACATGTGCATAAACGTTCGGCAGCATCTCGGATGTTACTGCAAAACGGTACTGCGTCTCACTCCCCTTAGGTTCCACCCAGTCTTCTTCAATAATACGACCGTTGGCTTCCAGCGAAACCCGGGCTCTTCCCTGATTTCCCAGCGGCAATGTGAGGGTCGCCGTATCACCAACATTATAGCGAGGCTTGTCACTGGTGAAGGTAAGGACATCCGGAGCATCACCGGGACCATCCATCGCTCTTCCCGCCCAGCCGGGCCAATCGATATACACGACCTGGGCACTTCGATGCCCACTGTCAAGACAGGTGGTGTACAGCATATACCGGCCCCAACTCGGATAATCCACCTGAAAGGTAAAAGATCCTGTTCCCCCGTCAACTGTGAGTTCCCGGGACATGACAGACTGGTTGGATTGACGTTGAAAATACTGCGGATTGTTCTGGGCATCGGTTTCCCACCACCATCGCCAATTCAGCTTGTACAGCTCCGCCCGTATCCTGCCCGAGACAGGATTTCCCTGGGAATCCACTACAGCTACCTCGACTTCGTGCTCGATATCCGTCAACAGCATATCCCGGGCGGCATCACCTCGAGGAACCTTCATTCCGACATATTTTACGTAAGGAGAAAAAAGCTGTGTATAAAACTCATTACTGAAGTTCCCGCTCGGTTCATATACCCGTGAAATCAGGGTAGCATTTAACATACCGGGCGCAGATCCTACCCGCATCGTATTGCTGAACGAGGCATGACCGTCATTATCCAGCTGTCCCTCGAAAACACGGCTTCGCGCCTGTTCTACGGTACGTGACGGATCATCAAACACATATCCCTCAAAACGGCTGAACCTCGTTTCTGCCGGCGAGGTGGTCATGTCTATTTCAGCCTTCAGACCTGCGGCAGGGGCTCCATGCAGCCAGCTTGAGGAAATGCTGCCCTGAATGCGCGGATCAACAATCAGGCCGTCCTCATCATCAATATCCAGCTCTATCCTCAGGCGGTTCGGTACAATCGTTTCAACTCGCAGCTGCTGTTCAAACTGATGCGGACCAACCTGAACCACCGCACGGTATCATCCGGTCGGACTCTCGCTATTCGTGGCAACGGGAAAATACTCGGGCCCCTGTGTACCATGATGCGTCGGGCCGCGATACACCTCATTTCCGCGCGGATCATGTACTACCAGTGATACAAGATGATCATCCGGAAGACTTTGAAACTGGTCTCGCAGCACAAATGTAAGATGCATGGTATCCCCGGGCCGCCAGACATCGCGTTCACCGTACAGGAAACCCTGAACCTCAACATGATCACGCTCGCCGCTGACATCAAAATGACTGATATTCAATGCATCCTGAGGCAACAATCGCAGATATGATAATTCTCCCTGGTGATTCACTCGCACTGAAAACGGCTGCGGATACTCCTTCAGCTGTACACTGAACTCGCCATTGGTGTTTGTAGTGCCTTCCGCGAGTATACCCTGTTGATAATTCAGGACCTCTACTGCGGCATTGTGAAGCGGTTCGGCTGTCAGCAGTTCGGTCGCCTGCACTCGCAGAATGCCGGCCTCATCCTGCTGAGCCATGAGCCCGATATTGCTCACATATATATTCCGGGAAATGGTGATGTTGTGATCGTTCCAGACCTCATAAAATGCATCATGGGTCGGATCAAAGCGGTGCGAGCGGCGCTGGTTAATCTCGTACCAGTCCCAATTGCTCTGCTGCCGTCCCTGCACAGGAGCATCCGGCCAGCGAGGAAACTCAAACTCCTCATCGCTGTAATCCTCTCCTGAATCGTACATAATATGCGGTCGCCGGAAGGTAAGCACAAGATGATACAGCCCGGGTTCATGCTCGGCGACCAGCTCACTGATGTCCAGACCGTGGCGCACAAAACGGTCGCTGTGCGCAGCCTCCCAGGGCACCTCGATTGCCTTTTCCCAGATAACACTTCCTACACGTGTCATCTCGTTTGTCTGGCTCAAGGTGTTCAACTGGGAGAACTGATGGAGCATTGTATCCGGCACCCTGATTGCCTGCACCATGAGGCCTTGCAGGTTACGGGTTTCTACCGCTATGTGCGCCGTATCCGCATCCGGGACAATAGCACCGCTGCCGACAAACCGGACTGCCGGTCGTTCTGTCGGCAATTGAATCTGGGTCACGGAAAGATCGGCTATAACCTGTCCAGCCGCGCTGACGATTCCCGGATGAGCCTCTATGGTGAAACTGGTAGGCCACCTGGTACTGGAATACACTCGCAGCAGGTTGTTGCGAATATTGTAGCCCAGTTCATGAGAGCCCTCCGACAGGGAT
>CAZANF010000135.1:0-4967 GCA_964486425.1 uncultured Spirochaeta sp.
GCGCTTTATCTGCACAACCCAATGGCCTGCTTCCGGTTTTTCAACTCCGAGCACCTCATGCCCCTCAAGATCCAGTGAGCGCGGCACATTGGATGCCGACTCACTGTTTCCCAGATGAATCTCGATTATTTGTCCACTGTCCAGCTGTTCAACAGCGGCCTTTGATTTTACAAAGGTATACGGGCATACATCCCCCTGGATGTCCAGAATCCTGTCCGGTGCGTCAATTGTTTCAGTTTTCCGAGCCATACATCTCCTCCTTTTACAGATCAACCGGTGCATCGGGATCGTTGCCCCATTCCGCCCATGATCCATCATACAAACGGACCTGATTATGTCCGAGTACTCGTAATGCAACATAGGTATGAGCCCCGCGTACCCCGGTCTGGCACAGGGTTATTGCCTCACCGCCATCGCTGCTCGAGTCTATGGTTTCCTGATACAGGGCGGCCAGCTCGCTGAACGGTTTGAAGCTCTTTTCATCGCCAAGGTTTTGGGTCCATTCAATATTTACTGAATTGGGAATGTGTCCGCCTCGTTCAGAGCGCACATCCTCTCCGGTATACTCCCCGGGGGATCGGGTGTCCAGGACGGTAAGCGCGGTATTATCCAGATTACTGCGAATATAATCTATATCTGCAATCAGCAGAGGCTGGGGTTCAGCAATAAAATCTCCACGCTCCGGAACCTGCGGCGTTACGGAAATCTCGTACCCGCCGGATTCCCAGGCTGCAAATCCGCCGTCCAGCAGGTGTACCTGTGAATGTCCCAGATACTCCAGTGCCCAGAACAGACGGGAAGCCCATAAACCATTCCCGCCATCATAGATAACTACGGGAGTATCATTGAAAACCCCGGCATCAGCCAGATCCCTCGCAACAATCTCGGGATCCGGCAGCATACCCGAGATTCCATCTACCGTATCCCAGCTCACTTGACGGGATACCAGTGCGGCACCGGGAATATGTCCCTGTGCAAAGTCCTCCAGGGAACGTGCCGAATCAAGAATGGTAACCTTGTCCAGATTCCCGGAGAGCCATTCGGCATCAACCAGGATTTCATCCGACGGTGTTCGCTCCGGATATTGCGATGCAGCAAGCTGCAGAACAGCTACTGTACCGGCGGCGATAAGGAGCACTGCTGATACCCCGATAATTGCGATGGTACGGATTCGGCGTCCTCCGTCTTTCGTTCGTATTGTGCTTTCTGCCATGTCTTCCTCCTGTGGAAATGCAGTTTGGTTATTCGTGTTATGCGGACCTTGCTCGTGTTATGCAGCCGCTGCTCGATGACTGCGAATAATCAGCGCAGTCATAATCCAGCATCCGGCCATAATGCTGAATACGCCTAATATTGATCCCAGTCCAAGGGTTGCGATTCCGGTTATCCCGTGGCCGATGTTACAGCCGCCGGCTAGCGAGGCACCGAGCCCCATGGTCAGTCCCCCTGCACTTTGACGCACGAGGGATTTGGGATCCGGCGACCGCCAGGCAGCCTCTCCTCTGCGAAAAGCAGACAGATACGCCCCCAGAGGCACCCCCAGCAGAATGTACAGCGGCAGTCCGATTCCGGAACCATCACCGGAAACGATCAACCGGCTGAAGGCTGTGCTCGGCTGGGTAAACGAGAGGCCGAAATCCCGGCCGACAAGAGCCGACAGCAGCCAGGCGGTAACAGCCAGCAATCCGACAAGGGAGCCGGTCTTCTTCCAGCCCCAGCCGATAAGGAACTTCTGCTTCGGTGCCTTCAGCAGATATACCGCGATCGGAACCATAAGGGCGGCAACCAGCAGCCAGCGTCCGAAACCGCTCTCGAGTCCGGTGAGATTAAACAGGGTGGCTTCCCGTCCCTGAATATCAATTACCGGTTCGCGCAGATAGCGCTGAATACCAAAAAATGCCCCGCCGTCCATTGCGGACGTTCCTGCAAGGAACCCGAACATCGCGCCCCAGGAGCCGAGCATACCGCGGCCGGCACGATAGTAGGTACCGCTGGCGCATCCGCCTGCCAGGACCATGCCTATACCGAATATCAGCCCGCCGACAATTAAGGCCGGCCAGAAAAAGGGAGCCGTCTGCGGATACAGAACCCCAAGGTCCTGCAGCAGTGTAACCATCGGAACATTTATCAGTACTACCAGCAGCCATGCACGTAACAGGCTTTTGTCTTTTTCAAACACGATACTGCGGAATGCACTGTTCATACAGAATCCGCCGCTTTGCAGTACCCAGCCAAGCAGAATTCCAAGTGTTGCGCCGCCAATTATTTCAATCATCAAAATTCCCCTTCATGATATGTATATTCCTGCGAGAAAACCTAGAAGCAGGCAAATGACCCGTCGCGCCGAACCACAGCCGCTGTACCACCGGTGATGCCGCGGAAAACCTCGCTATTGCTGATATTCCATGCTGCAACAATTCTTCCGTCGGCGATCTCCTGGATAAAGCCGTTTTCGCTCACCGCCCATACTGTTTGGCCGACACCGCGCACCAGGACTACAGCAGCTGAATCAAGCTCTACGGACTCAGCTCCAGCACTGCTTCGCGGGCGGTACTGAAGAACACGGGTACCATCCTCGGATAAATAACTGATGCGATTGGTGACAGTCGGCTTCTGCAATCGTACCCGCACATCACCTTGAAAACTTTCCGTTCCGGACCGCTCGTCAACCACCCGTACATGACCGTCGTGGGCAATCCCCCACAGCTCGGTAAAACCGGGATCAAAGGCTGAATGAAGCAGCCCTCCCGGGTATTCATCTACCACCTGCAGGGTCTGCGAAAAGATGCTGTACACATTCGTCCGACCGGCCCGATACAAACGTGTCCCCCGCCGGTTTGAAACAAGGGGGCCTGTACCGGGAACTGCCTCCACCGGACGCGGACTCGAGAGTTCAAGCATGCTGTGCTGAAACTCCGTAATCCTCTCGCCATCACCCGATACGGTATACACACGATCACCATTCGGTGAAAAAGAGAGTTCGAGTATCGCATCCAGTCCGGTCTCGATGCGGCGCTGAAATTCGAAGGTCTCGGCACTGTAGATATCGATACGCCCGCTGTCTTCATACAGAACAAATACCGAAACTCCGCCGGGGGTCGGCACAACTCTGCGCGGAACACTATCAAGTGTAATTGCGGTCTGAAAACGGCCGTCCGCCAGTCGTACCCCCAGCAGCTCCTGAGCCTCCGGCCGCAGCAGAAAAACCGCCCCTTCGGAGGCATCAGCCGGTATCTCGGCATCATTGTTATCCGGTTCGGCAGAGCCTTCCGCTGTGCCGGCTTCCGCTGTGCCGGTGCTGCGTGACGCAAACACTGCTTCGGCCCCGTCCCCGGCATGTACGGCAGCCAGACCGATCAATGCAACCGTCACCAGAGTCGCCGCAAAGGGTCCCCTGACCTGCTTCCAGCGCTCATAGAGTGTCCTCTTTGCTCCACTCACTATTCCGCCCCCTAAGTAAACCTACTCACTATACTAAGTAAACTTTGCAGACAGGTCAACTGGTATGATCAAATTAATCAGGTTTTTTTTGATATTGACGCAAGCGTCGGCATAACCGATGATGTCAGTGGAGATATACTGTATGACTACACGACTGCCTTTTCGTATCCGCATGGGCTATGGTGTCGGCGATTTGCCGGGCAACCTGTTTTTTACCATGATGGGTTTCTATTTGCTGAACTATCTGACGGATACGGTTCTGCTTGGTCCGGCCCTCGCAGGTACGGCAATTATGATCGGGCGTATTTGGGATGCAATAACCGATCCAGCGGTCGGATATCTATCGGATCACACCTATACCCGTTTTGGCAGACGGCGTCCATATATGCTGACCGGGGCAATTACCCTTGGTTTTGGCATGGCCGCCCTGTTCTGGCCGCCGCCGGCCGACACAGCTCTCGGTGTTTTCTGGTATATCGTTATTGTGTATTGTCTCGTCAATACCGCATATACCCTGCATAATATTCCCTACGGAGCATGGTCTCCCGAGATCACCCAGGATTATCATGAACGAACTACCCTGAATGGTTTCAGGAATCTGTTTGCAGTGACGGGAACCCTTCTCGGCGCCGGATTAATCCTGCCGCTAATTGCCTTTTTTGGAGGGGGAAGAATCGGTTGGCAGGGCATGGGTATTGTCGCCGGAATTTTTATGGCGTGTACCGGACTGATACCGATTATTCTGGTGCCGGAAAAAAAACATGTACGCGGAGCACATCTTCCGCCGCGCTTCGGCGCAATGCTGAAGGATTACTGGGGAGCTATGCGCAACCGTCCGTACCTGCTCATCCTCATACCATGGAGCTTGAATCTCGCCGGCATCAATGTAATACAGGCCAGTCTGATCTATTACTTCACCTACATCTATCGTCTCCCCGAGGCTTTCGTAATTGCGCTCGGAGGAATGCTGGTTGTGTGTATGATCAGCATTCCACTGTGGGTCGCTGTCTCGAAACGACTGGGGAAAAAACATACATATATGATCGGCATGAGCTTTTTTGCGGCTATGATTCTGGTGTTTTTCTTTGGTGCACCGTACATGGATGTCCGGTTTGCATATATCGTTATGGCACTTGCCGGAATCGGGTTCGGCACCCAATACGTGATGCCCTTTGCAATTGTCGCAGATATCACCGATGTTGATTTTATTGAATCCGGTGTGCGCCGCGAGGGGGTATTTTTTGGTATGTTCACATTCTGGAGCAAAATCGGGCAGGCACTGGGAATCTGGCTGGTGGGTATCATGCTTGAGCTTGCAGGTTTCCTGCAGCCGCAATTTCCGGGTGATGTGCCTCTTCAAGCAGAATCAACTGTTTCCGGAATCAGGCTTCTGGTCGGGCCGATTCCAGCCGCCTTCTTTCTGCTCGGGGTTGTTATCCTTAGTCGTTATCCCATATCCAAGGCGAAGTTTGATGCTGTTATGAAACAGATCAAATCACAAACCAGACAGGAATAAGACAGGAATA
>CAZANF010000135.1:5067-7893 GCA_964486425.1 uncultured Spirochaeta sp.
AGACAGGAATAAGACAGGAATATGATTGAGATCCTAACACGATTCTGGCCGCTCATAACTGCAGTACTCGGTATAGCAATCTCTTTTTCCGCGTCCATCCATGCACTTATGTATAAGCGGGATTCTCGCGCAACAGTGGCCTGGGTAGGACTTATCTGGCTGACCCCGTTCATCGGCAGCATTTTGTATTTGCTGCTGGGAATTAACCGTGTGCGCCGTCGGGTGTCCGGACTTCGGGGCGATGAGAGCAATCATCTCCTTAATTCAGAGCATAAATGCGCGCTGAATCAGCTGATCAGTCACATCGGAAAGGAGAAGTACCATCTGCAGGCTATGGCTCGGCTCACAGAAAACCTTACCAAACTTGATTTACTCTACGGGAATACCATAACCCCATTGTTCGACGGTGATCAGGCATACCCGGCAATGCTTGATGCAATCGCCGGGGCTGAATATTCCATTTCCATGACCAGCTATATCTTTGACAACGACAGAGCCGGTATAGGCTTTGCCGATGCACTTGCCGAGGCTGTGAAACGCGGAGTTGATGTCTGTGTAATCATCGATTCGGTGGGAGCACGCTATTCGATCCCCCCGATCACCTATCGCTTGAAGGCACACGGGATCAAGACAGCACATTTTATTCCTACCCTGTTCCCATGGGTATCACCGTATATGAATCTTCGCTGTCATCGCAAAATACTGGTTGTTGATGGAAAAACCGGCTTTACCGGGGGAATGAATATCCGTCACAATCACGTCATTAACGACAACCCTCCTCATCCTACCCACGATATACATTTCCGGGTCACCGGCCCGGTTGTACGGCATCTGCAGGCAACCTTTATAGAGGACTGGCAGTTCAGTACCCGTGAGCTGCTCAGTGGAAGAAACTGGTTTCCGGATCTGGAGCCTACCGGGAATATTATCGCACGCGGAATTCCCGATGGACCGGATAAGGACTTTGATAAAATGCGCATGGCTTTTATTGGTGCGCTGTCGGTTGCCCAGCATTCAGTTAAAATTATGACCCCCTACTTTCTTCCCGACAGCTCGTTGATAAGTGCATTGAATACCTGTGCAATGCGAGGGGTCAACGTAGACATCGTGATACCTCATGACAACAACCTCAAAATGGTGGCATGGGCTGCTCAGTCACAATTCTGGCAAATCCTTGAATGGGGATGCAACATCTGGTTGACCCCGACTCCATTCGATCACAGTAAACTGATGATTGTAGACAGCTGCCTCAGCATAATCGGGTCGGCTAACTGGGATCCCCGAAGCCTGCGCTTGAACTTTGAAATCGGCATGGAATGCTACGATAACGGGCTTGCAGAGGGACTGGAGCAGCACATTAACCGGAAAATGGCAAATGCACACCAGGTTACCCTATCCGAAGCAAACAACCGGCCGCTGCTGATAAAGCTGCGCGATTCCGCAATGCGGCTTGCCGCACCCTATCTTTAGACAGCCTCGAAACCCAAACCTGATGACTCACCTGGGGACAGTCCCCCTTCGAATAGGGGGACTGTCCCTCTCTTTACAGCAGGGCGGCGACGGCGGGCATGCTGTCGGCGATGTGCTGTGCATGGGAGAGGTCCTGATTGCCGGAGTGCGGGTTTTGAAAACCGATTACTCGCATTCCCGCGGCTCTGCCGGCAGTCACCCCGTGGCGGGAATCCTCTATGACGGTGCAGTTAACGGCAGGAACCCCAAGCTGCAGGGCTGCGGACAGAAAAATATCGGGTTCCGGCTTCCCTCTGGGCACCTCGGCGCCGCTCACGACAACAGGAAAAAACTCGGTAAGCCTATACTTCAGCAAAACCGCTTCAATATAGTCACGGCCGGATGAAGATGCTACGGCTAACGGGATGCGACGGTGGTGCAAATCCTGAATCAGATCAAGAACGCCCGGTATCAGTAAATCTGAAAAGGTGCGCAAATGTTCAAGGTTTGCGTCATGCTGCCGTTTGACAAGATCATCAACATCAACTGGGATACCGAACTCGGCACGGAGTTCTTCCCACATCGGTCGATTCGAAGTACCAATATACTTTACTAGTTTTTCGGATGTCATAGCTATCCCTTGCTCTGCAAGCACCTCTATGACAACCTGTGTATGCAGCGGTTCACTGTCGATTATTACGCCATCCATGTCAAAAATCACTGCCTTAAGCATTGCGCCTCCTGTGGCTCTACTCTACCATAAGGTATGCAGAATATTGTACCGTTTCGAGTGATTTGTGACCCCGGACTTGAGGATGTATGCGCAAATGAAATAGATGCACTTCTATCCGCACAGGAGTCTCCTGCTCCAGCCGTTCCCGGCCCGGCCCGCAGCGGACTGGTCCGCGTCTCCATGAAGACTGAGCATGCACATCTTTTGTCACAACTGCGTACCATCTATCATATTGTAATGGATCTCGGTGAAATCAGCGCCGGCGTGCACCATCTGATATCATCCCTTTGCAGCTGGGCTGAAACGGCTGAAATTCCCGGATTGTCAACGGCCGAAAGCTTTCGGGTAACCACCGACAGACAGGGAGATCATCCATTTCAATCCGAGGATGTTAATCGTGAGGTTGGGCGAATTCTGTTCTCCCGAACACCCGCCGGCGTAAACCTGGATGCTCCGGACCTGAATCTGCGCATTGATATACGCAATGAAACCGCCTATATCGGGCTGCAGCAAACCACAGAGCCACTGGACAAGCGGTATAAATGGCTGTTCCGTCCTCGCGTCACGCTGCGTACGACGATATCCGCAGCTATGCTGCAGCTCGGCAGAAAGCACCTCCTGGACGCGGCAGAGCCCCTGACCGT
>CAZANF010000136.1:0-5705 GCA_964486425.1 uncultured Spirochaeta sp.
TTCCCCCCTGCTCAAATAATATCATCATATAATTCCCTCGCTTGTAAGATTATAGGGTAATCTCGGCACTCAGCATAAACCGAATGCCGGGTTCAATAAACGGACTGAAGCCGGAAACAGAGCCGAACTGATATCGCTCGCCTTCCAGGAACGGAGACAATACATCACGGGCACCTGCTCTCAGCAGCACTCCGTCGGTTACCTGAGCAAATCCGCTGATATCCAGAAAGGGCATGGATAGTCTCGAATAAAACGGAAAATCAGTATCTATCTCGCCGCCATACATACCGTCTTCGGTTCCGAAGGTTAGTCCTAACACTCCATGGTGCAGTGGAACCACCGGGCTCGCGACGGTTGCAAACAATGGAACAGCTGCATTATAGCCCAGCTGCAGCCGCAGGAAACGATTGATTTGATACTGTACATCCAGGTTCCCTTTCAGCTCCGAACCGCTATAGATACCCCACTCAAAGCCGGTCTGTGGAAAATCTTCATCATCTGCTACTTCACTGAATGCACCTGGAAGCATTCTGTCCATAAAATCGACGGTATACTCAACCCCGCCCTGCACTCGCAAATTTTGCTGCAGAAAATCGGCCTGGGAGTCCATCCCGACGAACCACTCCGCAGAAGGATCCGGCACACGAGTCTCCGGCATGTCGAGAAGCGGCATCTCCTGCCACAAGCCGTGCAGCAGCTGCCGTTCGGTTCTTCGGCCGAAGCGGCCGCTCACCTCCAGCCATCCTTCGTTCCGGTAATTGAGACCGAACTCGAATGGATATTCAAAACGGTCGCCGATTAACCACTGCGCCCCTGCATTCCCGAATATATCGATATGAGACCGCGGATGAGCATCAAAACGTACCACAACTGCAGAATCATGAGAGGCCTCAATCTCCTCTTGACCACCGGCATGAATGTCCTGATACCCGTACTCTGCTGCAAGACTCAATTCGAAGGCGGGAAGCTCTATTGCAAGGCGCACGGAGGCCAGCAGATAGTCCTCTTTATCCGACGGCGGCACCTGATCGTTTTGTGATACAGTGAACCGACGAGATACCGTTCCGGCGTCAAGGAGACCGTAAACCCCGATCAACTCATCAGGCCGGGCTTCTACCTCTGCACCGCCCTGCAGGAAGCGCAGTACCGTTGAATAATAGGAGCCGGATGCCTGCTGCAGGCCCTCCTGCCGTTCGCTGAAACCGAGAGATGATTCAATACCCAGTGGACCGATTGCTGAACCCAGCCAACCATTGAGATCCTGCCTCGATCGAAAATATCCTGTGCCCGCAGGCTTGCGGCCATAGCCGTCCAGCCCCTGATGATTAAATGTCAGTCGGAATCTGGGATCCTGCCCCAGTTTAAACACCCCGAGCTGTCCTTCAATGAGATTTTTTGAACCAGCCGTTATAATTCCCGTACTGAACACCGAGCTCTCAACCGGCTCCATGGCTTCTGCGGAGTCCGGCATAAGCACCCGCGGCTGCACATCCATCTCATGCACGCTCGGCAAAGGTATATCCAGTGGAGGCAGCACAATCTGTGAACCGCCCGGTAATACCGCTTCCACCCGCTCAAAAGGAATGCTGTCCACTCGCAGCAGTGCCGTAGGGAGCACGATCTCCGGTTCCTCCGGTGAATCATTCTGCGCAGCTGCTGTGGCGGGAATCATAAGACTGCCGGCAAACAGCAGCATAATTGGCACAAACCTCTTCATGTATTTCAATCCTCCAAGAGACCTTCGGCAGCCTCACTCCATTGTGACTGGGGAAAGCTGTTTTGAATACGATCAATAAGCTGACGGGCCTCGCCGGAACGGTCGTCGCGAATAAGCGCTTCCGCCCCGCGAAACAAACTTCTGGCCAATAAATCCCTGTCGTCACGCACAGTTGACGCGGCTTGAATAAAGGAATCTGCCGCCCTGCCGGGTCCGCCGGTACGCATGTAATATTCACCAATAAGCAGGTATGCCTCTGCAGCCTGATCCGGATTCTCGGATGTGCGCTCCGTTAAATCCTCAAGCAAGGGAATAACCCGGTCTGCATTTCCATCAAGCTGGAAAGACTCCAGCAGGATGGTACGTCCAAGTTCGATAATTGCAGTTCGACCGGCATCAGTCGACACGCCGTCATTACGTTCAATTTCAACCCGTAATTCGGCCTCCCGCTCGGAAACGCCGCTCACCAGCAGGACCAGCTCATTCGATACTCGCTCGAGCCCGGCCGATTCCGACCTGTCCGGATATCTTGACATGGCCTCGGAGACGAGATTGAGTGCGCTGCGGTATTCGCCGCGATCGCGGTGTATTTGTGCAGCCTGCACCATCGCATCAAAACGATTCGGACTCTGTCGATGATTCCGGATCAGCCGGTTCCAGAGCAGCAAAGCTCCCGACGGCTCTTCCAGCCGCAAGGCTATTTCTCCGCCAAGGTACAAGGCATCGTCAATCCGCTCGCCATCCGGATAATTGGTCCTGTACTCAAACAGCAATTCCTGCACATCACGATAGTTTTCACGATCATAATGAATTTCCGCACGCCTGAATTGAGATTCCTGACCCAAAAAGGTATCAGGATAGCGCTGAGTCACCTCGCGAAAGGCATCCAGGGCATCATCCTCGCGGTCCATTTGCAGCAGTGTTTCGGCATATCCGTACCGGGCTTCGGCCGCCCTACGGGAATCAGGATGATCCAGAAAAACATTCCTGTAGACATTCAAGGCAGCGGACAAATCATTCCGCTCGACAAGGGTCTGCGCCAGGAGATACCCGGCATTGGCTGTCAGATCATCTTCTGTATCGAAGGTCTGAACGCGCATTAACAGAGTCTCTGCAGCTGCATAGTCACTGTTTGCATAAGCACTCCATCCAGCCAGATATGCCGCCCGTGCAGCAATTGAGGTGTCTTCATAGTCATCAGCTACCCTGTTGAACAGATCAAAGGAACGGGAGAAATCGCCATTCTGATAATAGGACCACGCATGGTAGAAAAGATTATATGGATGCACCGCCGCGACATCCGCCCCAAGATCGGCTGCCTCCTGAGCCGAGAGTTCTGAAAGCGGAGAAAAATACTGTACTGCAGACGGGAAGTCGTTATTGGTAACCGCCGCAAGTCCACGGAGATAATGAAGCTTTGCATGAATCTCCGGTGAGTCACCCTGTAAGTCCGGGAACTGCCCAAGGGTGTTTTCAATCTCACGATTAACGGCGGTGAACCGCTCCTGTTCGAAGAGGATAGTCGTATACTCGACAACCGCGGACAGATCATCCGGCTGCAGGGCAAGATAATCCCGAAAACTCTCCGCTGCGGATGAAAGATCCCCTATTTCACGTTGAACCTGTGCCTCCAGACGAAGCAGATCCCCCTGCAGCCCCGAGACAAGGCCCTGTGAACGCAAGCCCTGTATAACCTGCAGGGCCTCATTATGAAGATCCAGTTGAACCAGCACATACGCATGCAGGTATGAGGCCTGCGGATACAGTTCGGAGTCGGAATATAAACTCCGGAATTGCGAGATGTTTGCTCGCGATTCGTTCCACTGCTGCTGCTTGGCCTGCAATGCAGCCAACCGGAACAAAACCGTAGGGCTGGATTCACGCTCCAGATAATCCTGCAGAACTGAAATTCCCTGCTGCACATCATCCCGGGACTCGGCAATTTCAGCAAGGTACAACGGCACAATCTCGTCAACATCATGCACACCGCGAAGGTCCCATACCCGGCGCAAATAGAGGTCAGCGAGGCGATATTCCTCATTCTGGAAACTGCTCAATCCAACACGCAGCCAGAAATCCTTCAGGACCTCGCTGCGGCCGGCCAGAACCTGCTCCGCACTGCGGATGATTCCGGCAACCTCTTCCGTCGTACCTGTCTCCTGTGCAATCAGGAATAATCGCTGAAAGGCAACGGTGCTGATCTCAAGCCGGCTTTCGGTAAGCTGCTCGTAGCCCTCGCGGGCTGCCTCAAAATCACCTAAAAAGAACAAAGCTTCGGCCTCAAACAGCTGTACCTGATGTCCCCACTGCGATGGAAGACTCTCGACCTCCAGTGTACCTGTCACATCAAGGATATCCTGATACCTGTCCTGATCATGGAGCAATGAAACATACAGGGCCCCGGCAAAGCCCCGAACATCCTCACCGATGCTGTCGGAGTCTATCAGCGACCTTAATATTTCAACCGCCCGGTCATCCTCGCCGGTGGCTATGTAGCCGCGGGCAAGATACAGCATAGCCTCATTCTGCACTGCAGTATTGGATACCTGTACCTCGCTGAGGTTCTCAATCGACCGGGTGTACTCTCCCAGCTGAAACTGCGAGACACCCAGGTAAAACGGGACATATGAAAGATAGCGAGTCGAACGGTATCGACTTTGAACTCGCATCAGCAAATCGGCTGCATCCTCGAACCGCTCCAGCTGGTACAGGGTAACTGCCCTGCGAAACTGAACATCCGGCACCAGCTCGCTGGAGGGGTGCTCACGCAGGAATTGCTCATACCGTTCGAGGGCAATCGCATAATCTGCACTGCGAAATCGCTGTTCTGCAGACTGATACAAAAACCTATCGCCTGTTTGGCCAAAGACCGGTTGTATCACGATGAGCACCAGTAATGCACACATCGCCAATGATCGTTTCATGGAGTATAGAGTACACCAAGGTTCAGAATAATTCAAAGGGTGGGTGCAGCAACTGCCATATATAGACCATCGGGACTGTTAAAAAAAAGAAAATGCATCCGGAGAGAGGACGACTGCCTCGAAAAAATTATCCGAGAACTGCGCTACAAGACTGTGGACGGATACCAATTGGTCCTCCGCAAAAGCCACCATACGAAAGGATCCGTCGCGGTCCACATACGGAAAAATCACTATTTCTCCGGTGAGCCGCTCTTCCGTCCTGTACTGCGAGGGAAATATCGAGCCCGTTACCACACTTCCCGGCTCCTGCTGATACACGAAAAAAAGAAAACTTCGCAGCCGGCCGACAGGAACCACCTCAGGCTCGCGAGGGGTACGAAATGCGTCACTCAATTCACCGGCATCCCGGTATTCCCGGGCAAGATCGATAATTGTATCTCTGTAATTAAGACTCTCCTGCTCACGCAGCACATTCCAGTCCACTACATGCCTGGTCAGCCTTACGATACTGTCAAAGGGTTCTGTGAGGACTCTTTGAAACTCAATCGGCACACGAATATTCTGATGTATGCGGTCACCGGCCAGCACTACATCCATTCTGCTTCCCCGAATCTCGTCCGGAAATACCCGCACAAAGAAATCTGCATCCGGCAGCAGGAAGATTTTGACCTGTTCGAATACCCCCGTGTCCCGATTACGTTTGATAATAAACGTACCAGCGCCGTCCACGGAAAAAATCCCGTCATTCTCAATCGAAAAAATCTGATACACCCCGTCGCCCTCTGTAATAACCTGATACTGCACCCGGCGACCATTCGTACGCTGGAAAAGCACCTCACTGGATCGGTCAACAACCTCGCCAAGCGGAGCACGAACAGCCCGGGCATAGGAGCTTCTAGCCTCGGAGGTATCCATAAAGGGAAACTCGGCGGACCGGAAACGCGGAGCAGCCTGGGCGTGGATGGCAGCAGGCAGGAACAGCATCAACACAGCGCAAGAGACAATAAATTTATTCCTCGATATAAATCGATACATACAATGATCGCTGCGCTATATCGGTCACT
>CAZANF010000136.1:5805-7887 GCA_964486425.1 uncultured Spirochaeta sp.
TTATTCCTCGATATAAATCGATACATACAATGATCGCTGCGCTATATCGGTCACTGAGGACCGAACCCGACGCACCTCCTGTACCACTATATCGTCACTTTGGTCCAATCGGTTAATAACAGAAATGGAATCCCGCACCATTCCACTCCCCTGCAGACCGGGGCTTAGAACGGAGGGCACATGGGGAGAAAGCCGGATCCCGATACAGGCTTGCAGCCGGGACTGATTTCCGCGGTTTGAGTAACTACGCAGAGGTGCTGCAGGCACCGCTGCTGCAGCGCCGTTTTCAACCAGCCATTCCGGAAGCACCCCAGGCGGCAGGCGAAAGGGTTGATCGGGCAGCCCGATCGGTCGATACCATACAAAGCTCTGATTGATATCGAACCCCGGGATCCTTCCTGACAACCCCGGATCCCCCAATACCGACTGCAGTGCTATTCCCGGTCCCGGAAAATAGCGCGAAATCATTCTGTCCGGCGATAACAGCAGGCGATTTTCCGGGGTGATATCGGGAAAAACCGGCATCGCCTGAACAGCGATACGCCCTTGCAAGGAAAAATCACCAATCAGGCTGCCGAAATCATCATCACTGCCGGGGACAACGAGCAGAACTGCGGATGCAGCCTTATTGCGGGAAAGAGCCTCGTGCAATCGTTGTATGTCCCGTCCTGCTGCGGCGCTGGAATATACCGGAGCCACTAGTAACAGCGGAAGCTCTCGGCTTCCGCCCCATTCACCTGTCGAGTGTTCAGGAAGCCGATTCACCGGACGCTGGATTTCATATGCTGCGAGCGGGGCTTCCTTCCCGGTGTCCATCAGTTCAGGATACAGAAACTCTATAAGGGGTGTACGAAACTCGGGCAGAAAGGCGGTATAATCCTGCAGCAGACGCAGCTGCGCCTGCAGCGGTATACGGCTGATCCCCGGCAGATACTCCTCGACAGGATGTCGCTTCGCACCTGTATGCGAATCCTGCTCCGGAACTGCATGCCGCGATCCCGCAATCCGGCTGCGCAGTTCAAGCAGCTCGAAACGCAGAGGGTGAAGCCGACTCTTCACATTTACTGCCTCCCCGGTATTCTCGCGAACAATCTGCTCGGCTGCCCCCTGCAGGGTGAAACCGCGCTGCTCGAGAAGGTACTTGAATCGAAACAGGAGATGTATATGAGCCTCGGTATAGACCCGGTGCCCGCTTAAGCTTCTCTCCGGGCTGAGCCAGGGAACCTGTTCCTCCCAGTAGCGCAGCACATGCGGCTTCAGATCAAGCTGCTCACATACCTCGGCAACCGTCCTGCCCTGCATTAACTCCTCCGCGAATCGCGCAGCTCGATCGAGACCGGCACATCGGTCAACCCGAACTGCTGCCGTATTCTGTTCAGGATATAGCGTTGATATGCCTCGGGAAAATCGCTGCGTCGATTGACGAACAGCACAAACTGGATAGGCGCAATGCTTACCTGCGTAATGTAGCGTATCTTCCAGCCCCGTCCCCGTTTGGTCGGCGGGGGGGTCTGCTCCATCCATGAATGCAGATGCTTGTTCAGGACACCGGTGTCAATCCGGGTATGCAGCTGCTTGCGGACACGAACCGCCAGGCGCAGGAGCTTCTCCATACCCTCACCGCTGATAGCAGAAAGGGGTACGATAGGTGCAAAACTCAGAATCGGAAACACAAAAGAGATACGGTCTTTAATCGCCTCCAGCTGATTGGAGATCTTCGGCAGCAAATCCCATTTATTCAATACCAGGATAACACCTCGTCCATGCTTGACGACTTGTCCGGCGATCTTCTTGTCCTGCTCACTCAGACCCTTCTGGGCATCAACCATGAGAAAAACAACATCGGCTTCCTGGATTACCCCTATTGCACGGGTAACGCTATAATATTCTATATCCTCGGTAATCCGGCGCTTCCGGCGAATCCCGGCTGTATCAATAATGGTCCAGTTTATTCCGTCGAAACGAAATCTGCCCTCGACAACATCCCTGGTTGTACCGGCAACGTCCGATACTATGGAGCGCTCCTCCTGCAGAATCTGATTGACGAGGGTAGATTTCCCGGTATTCGGCTGCCCCAGAATA
>CAZANF010000137.1:0-4969 GCA_964486425.1 uncultured Spirochaeta sp.
GTGCCGCCGAATGTGGCGGGAATCTCTGTCGCCGCCTTTTCAGTCTCTACCTCTATAATCGGGTCGTCTTTCTGTATCGAATCCCCTTCCGATACCAGAATCCGGGTCACCTGTCCGGAATCAACATTATCCGCAATTTCGGGAACAACAATTTCTTTAACCATGTGTCTCTCCTTTACTATGCCGACACCGGATTCGGTGTGTCCGGATCAATCTTGAGTTTTTTTTGTGCCTTCTTTACCGTATCCAGATCCACCTCGCCATCCTGATGCAGAGCATACAAAGCCGCGTAAGCAATATGGCCTGCATCAACCTCGAAAAAATCCCGTAGCGCTTCTCGGGTATCGCTCAGTCCATAGCCATCGGTACCCAGCGGAATTAACCGTCCCGGTATCCACTTGGCAACTGAGGCCGGCAGAGCCTTTACGTAATCGGAGGCAGCTACATATACCCCTGTTTCTCCGGCCAGGGTACGCTCCAGATACGACGCGACGTCATCCTTTTCCGGATGGCGCATTCGCTGTCGGTCGGCATCAAGGGCGTCCATATGGAGTTCCTTGTAGCTGGTTACGCTCCATACATCAGCTGGAATCTTGTATTCTTCCTCCAGAATCTGCTGAGCCTGCAGAGCCTGACGCAGAATCGTTCCGCTGCCGAACAGATGCGCCTTGCGGCCGCTGCCTTTCCCTTTACCGCCTGTTCCAACGGAAGCAGGTTTGAAGCGATACAGTCCCTTCAGGATTCCTTCCTTTACACCTTCCGGCATTGCGGGCATGGGATAGAATTCATTCATAACCGTGATGTAGTAGATAAGATCCTCCTGTTCTACGTACATGCGTCTGATTCCTTCCTGCACAATGATCGCAATCTCGTATGCAAAGGCGGGGTCGTAGCTTTTTACACTTGGCATGGCATACGCATAAAGATGGCTCTGTCCATCCTGATGCTGCAGTCCTTCACCGCTCAAGGTAGTCCTTCCGGAGGTTCCACCGATAAGAAACCCCCTGGCCCGTGCATCGCATGCTGCCCAGATAAGATCACCGATCCGCTGGAAGCCGAACATGGAATAGAAGGTAAAGAACGGAATGGTATTAATCCCGTGTGTCGCATACGCCGTCCCGGCAGCAATGAACGAGGACATGGAACCCGCTTCAGAGATACCTTCCTCCAGAATGGTCCCATCTTTTTTCTCGTTATAGTACAGCAGGCTGTCGGCATCCACCGGTTCATACTGCTGGCCCGTGCTGGAGTAGATACCGACCTTACGGAACAGGGCATCCATACCGAAGGTTCGGGCCTCATCGGGAATAATCGGTACGATCAGATCCCCGATACTGGAATCCTTCAGCAGATTGGACAGCAGCTTCACAAACGCCATGGTTGAGGCGATCTCCCGGTCACCGCTGTCTTCCATGAATTCCTCGAAGATTTTGGGATCGGGTTCCTGTATCGGTTCAGCCTGCACCCGCCGCTCGGGAAGATACCCGCCCAACCCGGATCGACGTTTCTGCAGATACTGCATCTCCTCACTGTCTTCGTCCGGCAAGTAAAACGGAGCCTTCTCGATATCATCATCCGAAATCGGGATGGAAAAGCGGCTTCGAAAATACATCAGCTCCTGTTCGTTCAGCTTCTTCTGCTGGTGAGTCACGTTGCGACCCTCTCCGGCCTCGCCGAGTCCGTACCCCTTGACGGTCTGTGCCAGGATCACGGTAGGCGATCCGGTATGCTCTGAGGCTCGCTTATAGGCATTGTATACCTTGAGCGGGTCATGTCCCCCCCGCTTCAGTTTGCCAAGCTGTTCATCAGAGTAATTCTCTACCAGTTTCTTGAGTTCCGGGCGGGTATTAAAAAAGTGCTCGCGGATGTAGGCTCCTCCCTCGACTGCAAACTTCTGCATCTTGCCGTCGGGAATCTTCCCAAGTTCTTCAGCCAGTACTCCGGTATCATCTTCCGCAAGCAGGCTGTCCATTTCAGATCCCCACACTACCTTTATAACATTCCAGCCGGCACCCCGAAAGGCGGCTTCCAGCTCCTGCATTATCTGTCCGTTGCCGCGAACCGGCCCGTCAAGCCGCTGCAGATTGCAGTTGACTACGAATATCAGATTGTCAAGATTCTCTTTGGCAGCCAGATTAATCGCCCCCATGGCCTCAGGTTCATCCATTTCACCATCGCCTACAAGCGCCCAGACCTTCTGTCCGGTATCCTTCTTCAATCCCTGGTCTATCAGATAGCGATTAAACCGGGCCTGATAAATAGCCATAATCGGCGAAAGGCCCATGGATACAGTGGGAAACTCCCAGAAATCCGGCATAAGCCGCGGGTGAGGATAGCTGGATAATCCCCCCGGCTCCCGCTCTCTGCGAAAATTCTCGAGTGATTCCTTGGGCAGCCGCCCCTCGACAAAGGCGCGGGCGTACACCCCTGGCGAGGAATGTCCCTGAAAATACACAATATCTCCGCCGCTTTTGTGATCCTTACCCCGAAAGAAATGGTTGAACCCGATCTCCCACAGGGTTGCAACAGAGGCATACGATGAAATATGTCCCCCTATCCCGGATGACTCACGGTTCGCACGGACGACCATTGCCATTGCATTCCAGCGAATAATGCTCTTGATTCTGCGCTCGATCTCCAGGCTGCCGGGAAACGGCTCTTCATCCTCCTGAGCAATCGTGTTGATATACGGGGTGTTCCCCAGACAATGGAACACCACTCCTTTCTTCTGTGCGTGCACGTGCAGCTTGCGAAAGAGTTCCTCCACCCGTTCCGGATCCTCGTTCTGCAACACATAATCCAGAGACTCCAGCCACTCGCGATCCTCTATCCGGCGATATTCCTCTGTGCCCATCATCATCCTCCGACGTTTTTGGCGCTGTGTACAATTTCAAAGATATGGAAAGAAAAATACGATGTCAAAATCACCATTCTTTTACTTCTGGGTCATACCTTAGTAGCTTTATATATAAGAACGCTTGCGGGCGATACACGGAGAGGAGTAATTATGAATCCACAGACAGAAACATTTCTGAAGAATAAAGCCCACCAGATGCGGATACATTCAATCCGCATGACATCCGCAGCAGGATCCGGTCATCCGACAAGCTGTCTGTCGGCAGCAGAGATCATGAGTGTCCTGTTTTTCTATCAAATGAAATATGATCCGGTTCATCTGCACTCTCTGGATAATGATGCATTCATCATGTCCAAGGGACATGCCGCGCCGATTCTGTATGCGGCCTGGGCCGAAGCAGGTTCGCTGCCTGTCTCGGAGCTGAAAAGCCTTCGGAATTTTGACAGCCCGCTGGAAGGACATCCTGTTCCGCGACTCCCCGGTGTACATGCTGCAACCGGATCGCTGGGTCAAGGACTTTCCATGGGTGCAGGGATTGCCCTGGCACTTCAGCAGGATAAAAAAAAGCAGAGGGCCTACGTTTTGCTGGGCGACGGCGAGATGGCAGAGGGGAATATCTGGGAAGCGATGAATTTTGCCTCATACTACAAACTGAACAATCTCTGTGCCGTGCTTGATCTTAACCGGCTGGGCCAAAGTGAACCTACCATGTTCGAATGGGATACCAAGGTGTATGAGGATCGGGCCCGTGCCTTCGGATGGGAACCGGTTGTAGTAGACGGCCATTCCATATCCGAACTGGTTAACGGGTTTGAGCAGGCACAAAAATCGGACAAACCCGCATTTATTATTGCCAAAACCGTGAAGGGAAAACTGGGCGGATCCTCCGAGAATGCCGACGGCCGGCATGGAAAACCCCTGCCGGAGGATGAGGTTGATGAAGTAATCGAGTTCCTGCAAGGACTGATCGTACCGGTTGACTACGCTCCGCAGAATTTTATTGAAGCAAAACCCTTTACCCCCACCCGCAAGGAAGTAACAGTGCAGACCGACTATAAATTAGATGAGGAGGTGGCCACCCGTACTGCATTCGGTCAGGCGCTGGCAAAAATCGGACGGCTGGATCAGGATATTGTCGTACTGGACGGTGATGTAAAGGGATCTTCACGCACCAATTTCTTCTTCAAGGAATTTCCGGACCGCAGTTATGAGACCTTCATAGCCGAACAGAATATGATTGGCATGCTGATCGGGCTGCAGGCCTACGGTAAGCGAGCAGTTGCTGCGACATTTGCCGCCTTTCTTACCCGCGCGCACGACCAGATCCGCATGGCCGCCTATTCGAGGGCAAAAATCCTGCTTGCCGGATCCCATACCGGGGTTTCAATCGGCCAGGACGGACCATCGCAGATGGGTCTTGAGGATATGGCCATGATGCGCTCGGTATACGGCAGCGCGGTCTTCTCCCCCTGCGACGCAGTTTCGGCCGAGAAGATCACCGCAGTTGCGGCCAACTATAACGGCATTGCATATATACGCACCATTCGCGGAAATACTCCCATAGTATATGAAAATGCAGAGACCTTCGAAATCGGCGGCTCAAAGGTAATCAAGGAATCACCGGACGATACCGCAACTATAGCGGCTACCGGTATTACCGTACACGAAGCCCTCAAGGCTGCCACGCGGCTGGAGCAGGACAAGAACCTGCATATTCGTGTCATTGACTGCTACTCTGTCAAACCAATTGATGCCGAAACCCTGCAAAAAGCCGCAGCAGAAACCCGGCTCATCCTTACCGTAGAGGATCATTATCCGGAAGGAGGGCTTGGCGAAGCAGTAGCCGCGGCTGTAGCAGGTTTGGCGCCGGTACACAAGCTCAGCGTAACCAGAATGCCCCACTCCGGAAAACCGGAGGAACTGCTCGCAGAACAGGGAATAGACGAGATGGGAATTATTACCGCACTGCATGATATAGGTTCTGCTGAATAACTCATTCGCGGGGCAAAATAACGGAATCTCTCATTGCGGGAACCGGCGCGTTCCAGCACAGCTCGAGCCGGTGCTCCGGCTGCAGTTCCAACTGAAAATTCATGTATCAATTCCATCGAC
>CAZANF010000137.1:5069-7872 GCA_964486425.1 uncultured Spirochaeta sp.
TAGGTATAAGCTACCAAGAACCACGGAAGGATTCAAACTTGTGAGGTGAAAACAGCTGTTTCGGAAACGAAATGACTACTTGGAGCCAAGCGGCTCGTGTCCATTCTTCTTGTCGTTCTTTTCCTTGCGCTTTTCCTTGGGCGTCTTTAACGGCTTTTTCTTTACGTCTTTCCGGGCATTGCGTTCTTTACTCATGATATCCTCTCTGTATTCAGAAGAAGTAACGTATACCAGCATCAAGACGCTGTCTATACATCAATAGATATCGGACGGAATAAATATCCACGCGATGATATATACCCACAGGCTCAAGCCTCCCAGCACAACCGCCAGAACAAACAGGAACCGCACTACCGATGATGAAATTCCGAGGGACTGGGCAATACCCCCGCATACTCCTCCCAGTATTCTATCGTGCGTTGATCTTCGTAAACTCATGCCGCCTCCTTCTGTACATCTTGCTGAAAAACCAGCTTCAGTACTATAGCACGAAATGCCCGAGGTTTCAGCATACTGACTGCCGAAAATGTACATGATCAATTATGTAAGCTTGAATCTGTAGCCACGGAAATGCTATTCTCCGGGTAATGAAGTACTGTTTACTGCACCTGGGGTGCCAGATGAATCTGTCGGACTCCGAACGCATCCGTTCGGTTGTTGAAAGCATGGGCTACGAACACACCGATGTCGAGGAAGAAGCCGATCTGCTCGGCATTGTTGCCTGCTCGGTCCGCCAGAAAGCCATCGACCGCGTGTACCATAAAATATCCAAGTGGAACAAGTGGAAACAGGACCGCAGCATCGTAACCTTTGTTTCCGGCTGCATCCTGCCCACAGACAAGGAAAAGTTCCTCACCCGCTTCGACATGCTGTTCACCATTCAGGAGCTCCCTGAGTTCCCCAGCATGCTGCGACAGTACGGCATAGCCACCCCGCTCTCGGCCGGTGCACTGGACGCCTCGGTACTCGGCGACGACGAGCCCGACTACCAGGCCAGCTCCGACGCCGGAGCAGAACGCGCCGCCGACAAGCTGGCCGAGTCGCTGGGCATTATCAAGCCCGCGCCGCCCACACCCGGTGCCACCGGCACAACGGCCGGCACTGCAGCTGCAGTCAATGCCGGAACAGCCGGCTCCGCTGCAGCAGCATCCGCTGCCCTGGATACCGTCATCCCCCCCGGCAGCGCCGACCCCCAAAAGGGCTACTGGAAGGTCAAACCCAGCTATCAGTCAAAGTTCGACGCCTACATCCCCATCCAGAACGGCTGCGACAAGTTCTGCACCTTCTGCGCCGTGCCCTACACCCGCGGCCGCGAGGTCAGCCGCCCCAGCGCCGAGATCCTGGCCGAGGTCCGCGACCTGGTGGATCGCGACTACAAGTCCATCACCCTGCTGGGCCAGAACGTCAATTCCTACGGCCTGGACCGCAACGGCGCCGAGATGGACTTCCCCAGGCTCATGCGTGAGGTCGGCGAAATCGGCCGCGAAACCGGCAAGGAGTTCTGGGTCTACTTCACCTCGCCCCACCCCCGCGACATGACCGAGGAACTGCTGGAGGTTATCGCCAGGTACCCCGTGCTGGCTAACCAGATCCATCTGCCCATCCAGAGCGGCGACGACAAGGTGCTCATAAAAATGCACCGCCAGCACAACGCCGAACGCTACCGCCAGGTCGTGGCCAACGTCCGCCGCATCCTGCCCGAGGCCACCCTGTTCACCGACATCATCGTCGGCTTTACCGGCGAAACCGAGGAACAGTTCCAGAACACCCGCCGGGCAATCGAGGAGTACCGCTACAACATGGCCTTCATCGCCATGTACTCCCCCCGCCCCGGCGCCGCCAGCTCCCGCTGGGCCGACGACATCGACCTGGACGAGAAAAAACGCCGCCTGCATGAACTCACCGAGGTCCTGCAGCAGGTCAGCCGCGAACACAACGACGCCATGATCGGCCGCACCGTACGCCTGCTGGTCGACCGTGAGGACCGCAAGGACGGCTTTGTCAGCGGCCGCACCGAAGGCAAGCTCATCGTCCGCTTCCCCGTCCCCCCCGGCATCCAGCGCGCCCACCTCATCGGCAGCTTTGTCGATGTAAAAATCACCGCCGCTGCCAACCTCTCCATGGAAGGCGAACTCGTCGCCTCCCGCGAGTCTGTTGGGGATCGAACCACCGTCGAGGTATAGCCCCTGCTGTTCCCGGACCATCAGGACTCTTGCGGGCGTGCCCCCGGGCTGCACCCGGGGTCGGGCTGCTCCGGGCTCCGCGCCCTGTCCGGCGGCTACTGCGTGCTCCGCCGGGGCGCTCCGGTGCTGCGCACTGCCCCTGCGCATCCCTCACGCAGGACGTTCGGCATGCTTGGGCTTGCGATATCCCTGCGGGAATCGCTGGGCACTGCGCATCCCTCACGCGGTGGAGATGTGGCACGCAACGCCTATTCCCGCTGCAGCAGTCGGATTTTTAATCCCTGATAGCGCCGAAACCCTGTGTCGGCGGTAATAAACTCTGCTTCGTGTCTAATAGCCAGCGCTGCCAGCAGTGCCTCCGGAATAGCGTTTCCCGTCTCCCCTCCAGTCAGACTTATGTGTTTGAAAATACCAAAAGTCAACCCACCAGTCTCTGCGGGTCGAGCCACCGGAATATCCTGCAAGACCTCAATAAACGACCATGCTTCTCCCGGCGTTGATGCTTCAGCAAAGATCTTCGAATTGGTGACGCTGCGCAGGAATGAGGCGGCTACCACCGGAGAGAATAAAAAGCGTTCGCCCCCGGACAATGTCGGCTCAAGAACATCTCTTTCCTGCGC
>CAZANF010000138.1:0-7796 GCA_964486425.1 uncultured Spirochaeta sp.
GCGAGGGGAGACCCCCTTTCTGAACCGATGCAGCTCCTGCAGATTATGATTTCCAAACACGAACAGAACAGGTTTGTTCAGAATACTGGAGAGAAAACCCAGATACTCCATGGGGAGATCCCCTGCGCTTATTACAAGTTCAACCGAACCAAATCGTTCTTTGGCGTTTACACTGTACACCAGCGGATCTATATGGTCCGCTACACATAGTATTTTCATATTTTATAAACTTATTTGCTTGAGCAGTGCTTGCAGCTTCTCTTTATCAAGCAGGTCAATCGGGCGGGATTCGACAAAGTCCATCGCCAATCGGGAGAAATTTGTGCTGCTCACCACAACTCCCCGATTAATGCCCTGAGATTTCATCTCCTCATGCAGAGAACGCAAGGTAGACTCATCTATGAGTTCAGTAGCCTGATAAAAGCGTACTATTTTCGGCAGTTTACGTGCATTACGCCATTTTGTCTGCCCTTCGACTGCGATTACCTCGCAGCCGTTGGGGATATTGCTGACGTCACGTACCGTAAGACCCATCTGATCTACAATCTTGCGGCAGATATCCTGGAGCTCTTCCTGACCTGCAATCAGATAATCCTTGATGCGATCGTCGGTTCGGAATTCCTGATATTGCGACAGTTTCTCTGCGACGTCCCGGAATCCCGGTTTTTTGGCATAAATCTTTTCCCACTGACTGATTGCTGATTCAAAGCTGCGGATTTTTTCGTACGCAGCTGCCAGAAAATACCTGCCGTACAGTATTTCAGGAGCGTTCGGATCCTCGGACAGCTTTACCGCACGTTCGAGTTCGGCAATAGCCCTGTCGACATTATTGCTCTGCAGATAACAGGCTCCACGTTCTACCAGGGCTTTGGATTTGAATTCGGGATCCTTCTGGGCCTTTTCAAATGAGACGAGTGCGGCTACATAATCCTGCTGTTCCTTCTGCAGTTTTCCCAGGTAGTAATAGGAGGCATAGTTGTCCGGATCAAAGCGAATAGCCAGTTCGAGTTCTTTTTTGGCTTCAGCCGGACGTTTTGAGCGGTACAGCAGATAACCGAGGTGATAGTGAGATCCCCCATGACGCTGGTCTATCTCAAGTGCCTTCCTGAAATAATTCGCAGCTTTATCGGTGCGTTCACGTGTTTCAAACAGCAAACCGACATTGTAATAATGCTGTGGATTCGAGGGATCGGCATTAATGAGAAGCAGGTATTCCTTGAGGGCTTCTTCATGCTGATTGAAGTTTTTAAACAGACCCGCTATTCTGGTTCTAAAGGGGATTTCAGGGCAGTATCCGCCGAATGCGCCGATCTGGTTTACAATCTTGTATTCCATCAGCGCCAGTTCGGTTTTTCCGTCCAGTTCGTAGGCCTGCCCCAGAAGGTAATGGGCTTCCGGGTTACGGCTGTCCTTGGCAATAAGCTGTTTGGCAAGTTTGATCGCCGGGGCTGCCTTTTTTTGCTTGATCAAGTCGGCTAATGTTGCCATACGTTTCGGTGCAACTAACGAGCGAATAATGAAAAAGGTAATGAAACCTATAGCGACACCGAGGATTATAATTAGTATAACAACTATTGGCATGTTTCCCGACTTTCCTTTCTTTTATGCTGTGTAAGCCTACTTACTTTTACGGGCTATGTCAAATAATGCGTTCTGAAGGAGGCCCTCCAATGTTCCGGAAATCATCTTGCGTTTTATTCAAATATAGAATTACTGCTGTTCTGGTTTTATTATTGCTTAGCCTGGTGAATACGTATTCACAGGATTTTTTCGAGCGGGGAGAGGATGCCTTTTTGCATGATAACCCCGATGATGCAACTGCATTGCTGGAGATCGCTGTGCAGAATGATCCGGAGAATGCGCAGGCTTATATCTATCTCGGTATAGCCTATGCACAGATCGGGTATCTGGAGCGAGCCGCAGATGCCCTTCGGCGCGGCACGGAAAATGCCGGTGAAAAACTCGATCAGTTATATCATAACCTGGCGATTGTGTATCAGAAGATGGACGATGTCGAGGCGGCCGAGGATGCGTACCAGCGTGCCGTTCAGTACAATCCCAGTTACAGTCCGTCATATTTGAATCGTGGTAATCTGAATGTCAGGCAGGAAGAGTATGATGCTGCAATACAGGATTATCGCGTGTATCTGAATTTACAGCCTCAGGGTGATCAGGCAGAGAATGTACGCCGTATGATTACCGCCTTGCAGGACGAGATCGTGGAGCAGCAGGCTGAAGCAGAGCGTCAGCGCATAGCACAGGAGGAAGCGGAACGTCAGGCGGAAAGAGAAGAGGAAGAACGGAGAATCCGCGAAGAAGAAGAGCGGCAGGCTGCTGCAGAGCGTCGTAGGCAATTGCTTGGATCGGTGTTAGATTCTTTGGAAGATTCCGGACGTGAGGCGGATCCGCTTGGAGCGACCTCAGAGGATTTTGAAGATTTCGATTTTGAATTAGGAAGGGAAGATTGATGCAGAAAAAACGACTATTTTACGGGGCAGCCGCTGTTCTCGGTGTCTTGCTGGTGCTTGGGGTCGGCTTTGGGTCGGCAATGCTGCTGTCGCGAGGGGATGCTCCGCCCGATTACCGGACAAATACCATGCTGCTCGCAGAGGAGTATCTGGAGAATCAGGAGTATCAGCGTGCACTGGATCTGCTTGAGCAGTTACTGATTGAAAACCCCCGTGATGAAGAGGTTCGCGAACTTCGCGACCGCATCCTCACCGCCATGCGCGAATCCGAAGAATTGAATCGCTCCGATGAAGCAGCTCGACTGGAGGAGCAGACCAGGATGTTGCGGGAATCGCTTCAGGATCTCGGCAATCTCAGTGATTCACAGCGTAGTGAACTGGAGGCACAGCTTGCAGAGCAGCAGGCATTGCTGCAGCAGGAAATGCAGCGTCTTGAGGATGCACGCCGGTCAGCTCAGCAGGAAGCACGCCGGCAGGAGGAAGAGAGACGCTCGGATGAAGCACGGCAGGCAGAGCTTGAGGAGGAGCGGCGCAAGGCGGAAGAGGAACGTCGCGCTGCAGAGGAGGCTCGACGCCGGGAGCTTGAGGAGCTGAGCCAGGCCGAGCGTGAACGTGCGCAGCGTGTAGAAGAGCTTTTAGCCCAGGCGGAAGAGGCCATTCAGGAGTCTGAGTTTATTACAGCGAGAGGTCACCTTAATACGGTCTTTCAGTTTGATCCTGATTCAGCTATGGCCTTCGCCAAGATCGCTGAAACCTATTACCGTCAGGATCCCGAGGATGTTCCGGACCGGGAGCAGATAATGCGAAATACCAATGAAGCCATACGACGTAATCCTGACTTATGGCTTCCGTATTATATCCGCGGCATGACCCATAATGCTACCGACAACAAGAGCCGTGCTTTGGAGGATCTCGAGGAGGCCCGGGCTCTTAACCCGGATAATGCCGAACTGCTGTATCAGCTGGGCAATGTTCAATACGATCTGCGTAAATTTTCAGATGCCAAGAATTCATATGAACGGAGTGTCTATCTTGACGGCACCAATGAACGGGCCTTCTTTAATCTGGGGCTGACGCACCAGCAGCTGCGGGATCATCGTTCTGCAAAGGATGCCTACAGACGTGCCATTGACATTGATCCGCAGATGACCAATGCATATTTCGCCCTTGGTAATCTGCAGCGGGCTACCGGAGAGCTTTCGGATGCTGTGGAAAATCTGGAGGAGGCCCATCGCCTGGATCCCGAGCAGGACAGGATTGTCCTTGCTCTTGCCGGCGCATATCTGGACAGTGATATGCTGGGTCGAGCGGAAGAGTATTTTCAGTTGGCAACCGAGATGGATGATCAGAATGCTGCGGCTTTTCACAATCTCGCCCTTGCACGAATCCAGCAGGAGAATCTGGAAGGGGCGCTCGAACCCGCGGCTCAGGCAATTCGCCTGCAGCGCAATAATGCCCAGTATAACTTTACCCTGGGACAAATCCTGTCGCGTATGGAAGAAATCGACTCGGCTGTTCAATACCTGGGCCGTGCAGTCGAGCTGGATGAAAGCTATTTGCGCCCGCGAATTGAGCTTGGCAGGGTATATGTATCTCAAGATGAATATGATGCTGCCCTTGATATTCTGCTGGCTGCAAAGCGAATTGATGAGAATTCTTTTGAGGTACAGTTTAATCTGGGGGATGTATATCGTTTGAAAAACCTGTACCGACAAAGCATTGAGCATTATGAGGAGGCGCTGCGTCAGAATCCCAATAGTGCTCGTGCTCGCAATAATCTGGCCAGAACCTATATTGCAAATGATGAATATACCCGGGCTGAAGAGATCCTCAAGGAGGTTATCAACTTTGATGATCGCTATTGGGAAGCATATCACCGTTTAGGTGAGGTTTATGTCGCTATGGAGCGTTCGGATGAAGCCCGGGAAATTCTGGAGGATTTGCTGCAGAGAAATCCCGACTACGAGCGGAAATCCGATGTCGAGGCTATTCTCTCATCGCTGTAATCGCTATTCCCGACCGACCATTGTATACAGGTCCCTGCGGCTGTATTCTATCCATATAGGCCGTCCATGTGGACAACGGGCGTCTTCCAGCCGGAAGACGCCCTGGATTATCTGGTGAGCCTGTTCAGGCAGCAAGCGTTCGCCTTCTTTCACTGCTGAACGGCAGGCAAGGGTTGCATACAAGAACACCGATAACTGATTACGATGTCCGGTTTCACCGGTGAGAAACGGCAGCAGTTTATGTGGATCCCCGCCGAAGGTTTCCGGTACACCGGTAAGCTCCCATGATTGGTTGTTGTGACAGGTAATCTGAATCCCTAATTCCTTCAGTGCTGCCGTATTCTCGTGAAGGTAGCGGGACTGCGCCTCCTCTACGGAAAAGGCAAGAGGGACAATGAGACTCTGACTCCCTTGTGCATTTCTGAGGACATCATAGCGGAGCCTTTCGTGTCCGGCATGCATATCGATAATAAAAAATCGCTCACCACTTTCTACTAACAGAAACACCTCGAAAAGCTGGCCGAGATACTTGTAGGAAAACTTCTGTTCCGCCTCACGATACTTCATCGTTGTTTCCTGCACCGGAGGGGTAAATATGTGTTCCAGATCATACCGGGGAGCGGGGCGATCAGGCTTATGGGTGTTGAAAGCCGGCTGCAGAGTGTGTGCAGCCGGTATTGAGCCGGCTGTTTGCACCGGGAAATCCAGATTGTATGATGTTTGAAATGAAGTTGCCGCACGCCTGATTGAGAGGGCGTTGCTGCGAAGAGCGCTCTGGATAATTTCTACTATGCGATGATGTACATCACCCCTGTCATGAAAGCGTACTTCTTTTTTGGCCGGGTGTATATTAAAGTCGACTCGATGAGGTTCAATCTCAATGAAAATAAAGGCGACAGGATAATTACCCCCGGGAATATAATCGCTATAGGCATACTCAGCAGCCTGCTGAAGCGCATACTCGGAAACCCTGCGGTTATTTACGAATGCCTGAATGTAGCGCTTATCCTTTCGATAGAGGTCGGGCTTTACCGCAATTACTTCAATAGTAAACCCCTCACCTGATCCACGGGCTGAATACCACAAGGATTCAGGAGCCAATGATGGATACATTTCCCGAATTCGTTCTTCCCGTGCAGCGGGAAGCAGATGTAAACCCCTTCTTTGGTCAATCTGCATCTTGAATTCTATAGTATTGAAGGCTGCTGCCTTGTCTTGCAGGGTTTGTTTGATCAGACGTGTTTCCGCAGAAGCCGATTTAATAAAATGCCGCCGTGCGGGCAGGTTGTAGAACAGATCGCGTACCTCTACCGTAGTACCAACCGGACAAGCCTTTGGTCTCAGCTCTGCTTCGGTTTGCAGCGAACACTGCAGAACATGGCCGGTCGGATCTTCCGGTCTTCGTGATTGTATCTGCAGGCGGGAGACTGCAGCGATACTGGATAATGCCTCACCCCTGAATCCAAGGCTGTGAATATGCAGTAAGTCATCCTCATGGGAAATTTTACTGGTGGCATGGGACCGGGTACACAGCACAAGATCATCCTTATCCATTCCCGTGCCGTTATCCACTATCCGGATTGAGGCTCTGCCGCCGTCTTGTATATACAGCTCTATTTTATCTGCTTGTGCGTCAATGCTGTTATCCAGGAGTTCACGCACCACGGAGAACGGCCGGTCAATTACTTCACCGGCCGCTATTTTCCGTGCAACTAAGTCTGGGAGAATCCGTATGCTCAATATCCTATCCGTGTCTCAATTCCCAGGCTGAATTCTGATTCAAGGTCTCCATCGGCATCGTAAACGAGATCCCCGGAGCTATTGCGCTTTGCGGAGGTTCCTACCGTGAGTGCGATATTCATTCCGGCTGCAATCGGGTAGATAATCTCACCCTCTAATGTTGTTTTTGCATCAAACAGGCTGGCAGAGGATTCATTGGCAATGGATTGAACAAAGCCGTGCCGGGTATACGATATACCACCGGAAATACCTAACGGAAGCAGTTCCTCCTCAATGCTGAGTGAAGCATTCACATAATCGTCAGATTCGAAATCCGCTGCAGTATTCCATGGCCACATGTAGCCAAGCTGTAGCTGGATTGCATCGTTAATGATGCCGAAGTGTGCTTCTCCGTAGATCCCATGGGTCCTTCTGTCGAATCGTGCCGCGTCCGGATTAAGCAGGTAATCCATAACCTCCATAGCCTTCTGACCACGAAAACGTTCATAGGTGGCATTGTAGAAGGGCTCAAAGATGCCGTGGTAGTTACGATACTCCAGCCGGTAATCCAGTATAAGAATCGACCCGAATAGACCGGATGCCATACCGTAATTCTGGAAATCCTCAAACCCGAACTTGCCGTCATTATCATCATAAAAGGTCTGCGGCTGCCACCCTGCCGATAAACCGCTATCTGCCGGGCTGTTTCGCAGATACGGAATGAATCCGCCGGCGTCGCCGAAAATAATGATTGAGAACAGATCGTTTTCAATGACGGGTATATCAATATCAACAGCGAAATTCAGGAACGAGGGACCCGCTTCTATTGCGGTCCCGGTGAGAGGGACTTCTTCATCGGGAGCTATGTCCGCAGCAGGATTGATGTCCGAGGCAGCGCTGACTCCGAGAGCAATCCGTGAGGCGGGGTGGGCCGGGCGATAGAATAGTCGTCCGCCGAAGATTTCCGGATTAGCCAAGTCGTTCACAATAACCTGCACGCCTGCTCGTCCGGGATCAATACCCAGATTCATTCCTATCCGGCGAACCTGAGGAAAGTCCTTGTCGTTTGCATAGCGGTTCATAAGCAGTCCATGGCCAAGGGTCATCGAGTTGATGTTGCCGAGGGTAATGAAAAACGGGTCCCGCTGTTCGCCCCAACGCACATATCGAATCTTGAGCCAGACATCATTCCAGAAATCCTGGATGCGCAAGAGGGTTTCATCCTGCTCATCACTGAAATCGGCATCGGTTCCAAAGGACCATTCATTGTTGCCCTCAGGCTGATACCAGGTTGACGGATTAAACAGGTTATCGCGATAGATTACCGGCAGATAGAGTCCAACACCGAATTTTCCAAGTTCAAACTCAGGCTGCAGAATCACCTTGCCATAAGTCTCTCCGCCCATGGTTATTGAACCGATTTCCATATTCATATAGCCGCCGAGAAACTCCAGTGCACCATCGAGCAGTCCATCCGAATCATCGGGGGCTGGTGGAGAATCAGGATCTGGCGATGGCGACACCGGCTGTGTCTGTACAGACGGTGCTGTATCAACCGGTTCCTCTGTAGTATCTTCGTCTTCGTCGGTTTCCTCACCGTCGG
>CAZANF010000139.1:0-7790 GCA_964486425.1 uncultured Spirochaeta sp.
ATCCAGTAGTAATCATGCTGCGGCGGCGGACTTATAAGACCAACGCCTGCAGTTGAATGCCGCGTCTTGGCAATTCTAGCAAAGACCTTGTGCCCCGGACGCTCACCACCCTCGCCGGGCTTGGCACCCTGTGCAATCTTGATCTGAATCTCGTCGGCATTTGCAAGGTAATCCATCGTTACAACGAATCGTCCGGAAGCCACCTGCTTGATTGCGCTGCGCTTGCTGTCGCCGTTCGGAAGTGCCTTGAAGCGCGCGGGGATTTCACCGCCCTCTCCGGTATTACTCTTGCCGCCGATGCGGTTCATTGCAATCGCAAGGGTTTCATGGGCCTCCTGGCTGATCGAGCCGAAGCTCATCGCTCCGCTGACAAAACGCCGCAGTATGTTCCCGGCCGGCTCCACCTCCTCAACCGGTATTGCGGTGCGTGGACGGAATCGCAATAGACCGCGGATTGTCGACTGAATAGTCGAACGGGCATTCTGCCGGTCGGCAAAGCGGCGATACGCAGCCGGATCGTTATTCCGGGCGGCAATCTGTATGTCGGCTATAGATTCCGGGTCCCACATGTGTTTTTCACCGTTAAACCTGTACTGGTAGTCACCTCCGGGAAGATATTCAGCCCCGATCTGCCGATTACGGCGCGGATAGGCCAGCTCATGCCGCATATATGCCTCGCGCTCAATCTCCGCGAATCCGATCCCCTGAATCCTGCTGGCTGTCCCGGTAAAACAGCGCTCCATTACGGTCTGAGACACCCCGACCGCCTCAAAAATTTGCGCACCCTTGTACGAGTCCAGGGTTGAGATACCCATCTTGCCGAAAACCTTTCGCATGCCGTACGCCATTGCATTATGGTAGCGCTCGACAATCTCTTCATCACTGTATCCGGATGGCAAGGTACCTATCTCGCGCAGATGGAACATTGCCTCATACGCCAGATACGGGTTCACTGCATCCGCACCGAATCCCACCAGGGTACAAAAATGATGCACCTCGCGAGGTTCTCCGGATTCCAGGATAATGCCGATCTGTGTTCTTTTCGCCCGGGAAACCAGGTGCTGATGCACAGCACCAACAGCAGGTAATGCACCTATTGCAATACGGTCCGGGCCGGCGGCGCGATCGCTCAGGACTATCAGGGCATAGCCCTCTGCAATTGCCTGTTCCGCCTCACGACTGATCCGGTCCAGCTGCAGCTCGAGCTGCACCCGGGACTCTCCGTAAACATACCCGGGATCCACGGCATAGGTGATATCTATTACTTTGGACTTCCAGCCCCGGTAATCAAGCTTCGCCAGCGAAGCAAGCTCCTCATTGGTGATAAAAGGGGTCGGCATGTACAGGCGATGTGCATGTTCAGGCGTTGCATCCAGCAGATTCTGCTGGGGACCGATATAGGTCGCCAGACTCATAATGATATCTTCGCGTATAGAGTCAATCGGGGGATTCGTTACCTGAGCGAATAACTGCTTGAAATATTCATACATCAGTCGCGGGCGGTCCGATAAACAGGCCAACGGGGCATCATTACCCATGGAGCCCAGCGGTTCTTTCCCCGCCTCCGCCATAGGCTTCAGGATGAGATTAAGATGCTCCAGGGTGATGCCGAACAGCCGCAGGTATTCCTGTATTCTGTCCTTGGCCAGATGCGGTGCAGGCTCAGCCTTCGGCAGTTCGCGCAGCGAGATTCGCTGTTCTTCCAGCCATTCTCGGTAGGGGTGCCGTGCTGCATAGCCATTTTTCAGCTCCTCATCTCCGATAATTCCGCCTTTTTCGAAATCTACCAGAAACATACGCCCGGGCTGCAGCCTTCCCTTGGCTACTACGTCCTCCGGATTAATATCCAGAACCCCGACCTCGCTGGCCATAATAACCCGGTCGTCCCTGGTAATATAATAGCGGCTCGGACGCAGACCGTTTCGGTCAAGGGTGGCCCCGATATAGTGCCCGTCGGTAAATACAATTGATGCAGGCCCGTCCCAGGGCTCCATCATGGTGCTGTAGTATTCATACATCGCCTTGCCGGCATCCGGCATCAAGGTGTGATTCTGCCAGGCCTCGGGGACCATCATCATGACAGCCTCTGGAAGTTCAACCCCGGTCATCAGCAGCAGCTCAAGCACGTTGTCAAAACTGCCGGAGTCACTGAGATCCGGTTCGATAACCGGCATCAGCTTGTCAATAGTTCCACCGAAGGTCTCACTGAAAAGCTTCCCTTCACGGGCTCGCATCTTGTTCACATTCCCCCGCAAGGTATTAATTTCGCCGTTATGGCTCATAAACCGCAGCGGCTGCGCGCGATCCCAGCTGGGAAAGGTGTTGGTAGAAAAGCGCGAATGAACCATGGCCAGATGACTTTTGTACAGGGGATTCTGCAAGTCCAGAAAGTACGCAGTCAACTGTTCGGGCGTCAGCATACCTTTATAAACAAGTACCCGGGTGGATAGTGAACATATATAAAAGAAGTGATCGGTATCAATATCGGACCCGCGCAGCTCATTTGTACAGCGCTTGCGCACCACATACAGACTGCGCTCGAAGGCAAGCTGATCCGATTCATCGCTTTTTTTGGGCATGCGAATGAACAGCTGCTCCATACGCGGCTCAGCAGCCAGCGCAGATGGACCGATCATGGTATTGTCGACCGGCACCGGGCGCCATCCCATAACGACAAGCCCTTCATCCGCTACAATCTTCTCGCAGGCAGATTTCACAGCCGTATACTCCGGTTTTTTCCGCGGCAGAAAGACAAGACCGGCGCTAAAACTGCCCCTGGACGGCAGCTCTGCGCCCAGGTCGTCTTTTGCTATATTTTCCAGAAACTCCCAGGGCAGCGAGGTCATCATACCGGAGCCATCACCGGTGTTCTTCTCGCTCCCGACCGCCCCGCGATGAGTCATGCGCACCAGAATTTCTCGCGCGTCGTCGATTATCTGATGGCTCTGCTTACCTTTCATATGAGCGACGAATCCAACGCCGCAGTTGTCCCGTTCGAACTGGGGATCGTAGAGACCCTGTTTTTCAGGCCTTCGAACTAAACTCATGCTCCCCCCCTTACAGTGGCAATAATGCAAAAATATGCATCATTATACACATCGATCAAGGAGATTGCGAGTTTTGCGCGACATTTTTGTAATTCCTACAATTTGGTAGTATGGATCAGGGAATTACACACCCTCATGTATGTTTTTGCCTACATCTTCTCCAAAAAGGGAATTCCCAGTATTTCGAAGCCTTGCTTCATCACCGTGAGTACAAACCGGCATAAGGCCAAGCGGGCATGAGCCAGTTCCCGGCTTACTCCCTGGAACACAGGGGTCTCATGATAATAGCGACTGAACTCCTTGCCGAGATCATAGAGATACCCTGCAAGCTCGGAAGGGGCATATCCTTCTGCCGAGCGCTCGATAATCTCCGGAAACCGGCCGATTAATTTCATTATATCCCATTCTGCATCCAGGGCGAGCAGGCTGAAATCAGCAGAGGCGGCTTGAGCGGTATCAAATCCCGCTTTTCGAATCATGCTTGAGATTCTCGCCCCGACATACTGCAAATACGGACCGGTGTTACCGTTAAAGGAAAGAGATTCAGCCGGATCGAATATCATGTCTTTATTCGGAGTTACCATAAGCAGATAGTAATGCAGGGCACCCAATGCAATGGCATGAGCAGTTGCCGCAGGATCGTCTACCGTCTCCTCCCGGCCGCGCTCCCTCAATTCCGAGAGTGCCAATTCGGTCAATTTTGCCAACAGATCATCTGCATCAACTACGGTTCCTTCCCGGGATTTCATCTTCCCCTCAGGCAGATTCACCATGCCGTATGACAAATGAAACAAATTCCGTGCCCATGGAAAACCAAGCTTCTCTAAAACATGAAAAAGAACACGAAAGTGATACTGCTGCTCGGATCCTACGACATATACCATGCGCTCGAAGGGCCAGTCCTTGTGGCGGGCAATAGCAGTCCCTATATCCTGTGTAAGATAAAGGCTGGTCCCGTCACTGCGCAGCAGGACTTTTGTATCCAAACCGATATCCGTCAGATCAACCATAACGGCTCCGTCTTCCGCCCGGTAAAAGATCTCCTTTTCCAGCCCCTTCAGAATCTCGTCGCGGCCGGAGAGATAGGTTTCGCTCTCGTAATAGACCTGATCAAACTCGATATTCGTACGTTCATAGGTTTCATTGATGCCGGTAATCGCCCAGGAGTTCATTCTCTTCCACAGCTCAATAACCTCCGGGTCACCGGCTTCCCACTGCTGCAGCATTTCGATAGCCTGCTTTTCGGCAGAAGGATCTTCCTTCGCCCACTGTGCAAACCTGACATAATAGGACCCGACAAAGTGATCCGGCTTCATACCGAGGCTTTCCGGGGTTTCTCCATGGCCGAATTTTTTATATGCAAGCATTGATTTGCAGATATGAACACCGCGATCGTTAATCAGGTTCACCCGGCGTACCTCCGCGCCGGCAGCAGCAAACAGGCGCGAGACACCGGCACCGAGGGCGTTGTTCCGCAAATGTCCGAGGTGAAGAGGTTTATTGGTATTTGGGCATGAAAACTCAACCATCACATTCACCCCGGCATAGCGTGAGGTCCTTCCGAATAATTCAGGTTCAGTTGAAAGTGCTTGCGCTATCTGCTGAATATACTGACTGCGCAGCAGCCTTACATTCACATACGGTCCGGCCGCGTCGGCGGAGTCGATCCAGATACAGCTGTCCTGTGTCAGCTCATCGGCAACGGATTGCGCGATTACGCCTGGAGCCACGCGAAAGCTGCGCGCAAGCGAAAACATCGGGAAGGCCAAATCGCCAAGATCACTGCTTGGGGGAAGCGACAGGATAACCTGGCTCAGATCCAGGGAATCTGCAGCGATCCCTCTCTTGTCGGCGGCCTTCCTGATTGCAGTGTGCACCGCATCCTGAACTGCATGTTTCATGTTGATCATTCTTCTATTCCTTTACTATCAGCGCAAGCATGCGCGTGAATTTATCCGCACCCTCAAAGCGGTAAGAGCCGAGCCGCGGATCGTCATATGTACAGTCATCATACACTATTACCAAGTCGATTTCCGATTCCTGCGCGATCCGAAGGTTGGCAGCGCGCAGATCAATTGCATAACCATCAGGATACTCAACCAGCGAACTCTCACCCCATTCCCGTGCAAAATGATGCGCGGTTGCCATGTCTACCTGATAATTCAAGGCGCTGATACATGGCCCGAGGGTAGCAGAAAACCGACCGTATCCGCCGATTTTATCCCGTATACACCGGACAGCCTCGCCCAGTATCCCGGTGCCGCGGCGTCCTGAATGCAGCACCGCCCAACTGGATGATGTATGCTCATACACCGCTATCGGCATACAATCGGCAACGGTAACCCCTGCCCCCTCGCCGGCATTCCCTCCGCCATAACAGACTATACCGTCCGCGATTGAGCTCCGGTACCGAGCATCATCTCTGTCGATGACTGTACGGGTATGTTTCTGTTCCACCAGGGCGATGCGTTCGGGGACTGTCCCCAGTTCGGCAATCAGCTTCTCGCGATTCCGGTTAGACCGGATTGCGCTTGGACCCATGTCACCGGCTTCGGCCAGGGATAGATAGAACGGAACAGGGAATTCCAGCTGAACAAAAGAGTCTCCGGGTCTGATATCCTGTGGCAGCCGTGTATACTGAATCCGCACACACCACACTACCCGATTTTACAGCCTCAGGTCAATTTACAGATTATACTCGACGCTTGGTCAGCTCGAGCTCCAGTGCCTCTATCAAATAGTCTTTGGCCCGGGAGATTTCTCCTAGCACAGCCTCCAGTTGCTTCAGATATTTCGGGTTTGATCTGCCGTTTATCTGACCGAGATTAGCGATAGTATCAAAGCGTCCGCCTACCTCACCAAAAAGGATTCCGTCTATGACATCGGCGAGCATGCGCAAAGCATTAATAAGATCATCAATAATCTTCTTTACCTGCTTGTCCACATTCTGCAGAAAACCCGACATCTCGGATGGTTTGTTTTTCGGTTTGGCAGGCAGATTTTTCAGCAGATCATAAATCCTTCCTTCAATCTGCTCGAGGGTTTCATAGGCGTCATTGTATTCTTTGCGATTGCTGTCCTTATAAAACTCTCCATCGATCAACAGTATCTTTAATGAAGATATCCAGCGCGAAATATACAGATGCTCGGATATATACGCCGCTATCGAGAACGAGAGATGATGCCGACACCTTGCATACAGGCCTTCAGTCCCGTACGGTTCCACAGAAGGGAATGTGACTGCATCTCCAAACTGCAGAAGATCCGAGACAATCTCTGTACGGCGCCTGGAAAAACTGAATGAATCAACCCGTCTGTCGATAATATCGCTGATATGTTCACGAAAAAGGCTGAACCAGTCTTCGCCGCCTGCAAGCTCAAGCGGAACATACCTGATATCGCCGGAGCAGTAGGCGATAATATCCCGCAGCGGAACCTCATGTACAAAAGACCTCAAGGCTGATATTGCCTCGTATCCCTTTGAAAGCTGTTTCTGCAAGCGGTCGCTCTGCTCTTCCGCATCCCTTTGCTCCTGCTCCAGGAAAACAAACATGAGACGAAGGACATCCGACGAAGGAATCTCCGTCGTAGAATGAATCTGAGCATCAAGTCGTCTCAGTGGCCCTTCCAGTACCCTGAACTGCCCTGAATTCCCGCCGACTCCCGAGAATTCCTGCAGTATCTGCGCATAGGGAAAAGAGGCTAACTGCAGCAGATGATAGAGAAAGCGATAATTCATATAAATCTGGGTGCGTTGATCCGACTGCAGTGATTCAAGAATATCCTGGAAGGATCTGTTGAGACGCCGCTTCATTTCCCGGTCATTCAGCTCCGGGCTGTTTTGGGCCAGGGATGCCGGATCTGTTTCCTGCCGGATAAGATCATACGTGGTCGGGGCAATCATACTGAACATAAATGCAATGAACTGTTTACGGGAATCACCCAGAACCGTACTCAGCGGACCTGCCAGGCGTTGTATATACCCCCTCAGATTATCTATACGGTAGGCAAATCCCTCCAGCAGGTAATTTCCGCTGGAGTCGATGTAGTCCGGATTCTTTGCCCTGATCTTTTTTCCGAGACGATCCAGTAGTACCTGCTCGATCATCTGAAAATGATTCTTGCCGGTGAACAGCTTTCGGATAAACAGAAAAAACTTCTGCAACAGACTCATTTTTTCATATTCAGCCTGCAGATCAATTTCCTGAGAATCCTGGGTGGTATCAATAATTGGATCAGGGTCGAGTCCGGAGTCGCTCTGTATCCGCTGCAGCATTTCCTGCCGCTCCTCGCGAGACATTCCCTGTACCAACGTGTCAAATACTGTTCCGGCCATATGCTCTCATCGTATTGTATACTATCAAAACCTCTATGTCCTTGACACATCGGCATTTTTTTACGGATTATCAAGTTATGAAGCAATTGTCGAGTGAATCACCTGTCATTTTTTATGACACTACCCTGCGGGATGGTATGCAGGGAATAGAAATAAACTTCAACCTGGAAGACAAGATTGCGGTTACCCGCATGCTGGATGAGCTGCATATAGATTATATAGAGGGCGGATTCCCGCTCGCCAATGATCTGGAAGGTGAATTCTTCCGCCGTGTCCGAAAGGAAAAACTGCAGCACGCAAAGATTGTTGCATTCGGATCCACCCGTGGCCCCGGACGGACAGCGGCACAGGACCCGCATATCCAGGCTCTTGTCGCAGCAGATACCCCTGCAGTAATTGTTGTCGGA
>CAZANF010000140.1:0-7786 GCA_964486425.1 uncultured Spirochaeta sp.
CAAAAAGGAGTTTGGGTTGGACAAAGAGGTACTCGTTGCATAGCAAAAAGTGGCGAAGAGAGGGGTTTTCGATTACACTCTCTGCATGACAACAAGTATACGTAAACGCATCGTCGGCGGCATCGGGATTGTCTCTGTTGTGGTCGCAGTAGCTACCGCTGTGGTCGCCCTTCTCCTGATGTTCACCAGCAATATGAAGACACGTGATCTGGTGGAATCACTTGCACATGATTCCTTCGACCGCATGATACGGTATCAGGTGGAAACCGCCTATACCATGCTGGAGGAGATACGCCGTCAGGAGCAGCAGGGTGTTCTCAGCAGTGAAGAGGCATATCAGCTGGCCACGAATCTGCTGCGGGAGATACGCTATGCCCTGCAGGACGGGGATACGGCAGACGGCTATTTTTTCGCCGATACCAGTGATGGTATCAATGTTGTCCTGCCCGGAAACGCGTCGGTAGAGGGAACAGATCGAAATGATCTGCAGGATGCACAGGGGAATTATCTGATTCAGGATATCCGCCGGGCCGCAATGAACGGTGGGGGGTATACCGAGTACTATTTCCCGCGGCTGGGAGGGGATGAACCCCAGCAGAAACGTGCGTATTCCCTGTACTTCGCACCGTATGACCTTGTTATTGGTACCGGTGCCTACACCGATGATATTGATGCAGTTATTTTGGATGCATCCGGTGAGCAGAGAGAGCTTCTGCAGCGCGGTTTTTTTGCAATGCTGCTTCTTGGGGTGGGGGGCGCCGGACTCATTGTCTTTCTCATGTTTTTGACAACGAGCAGTCTCACCAGGCCGCTAAGGCTTACGATACAGCTGCTGCAGCAGGCAGCAGAGGGAAGCGGTGATCTTACCAAGCGACTGCCGAATCACCGTCTCACAGAGCTGAATGATCTGGCAGAATCGTTTAATCAATTCTCCCATGTCCTCGAGGAGTTGATCGTTCAGGTACGCTCTACCACGGTACAGCTCGGGGAAACCGGTGACAGTCTCGCTGCAAACTCCGAGCAGATGGCTGGAGCGGTGAATCAGATCTCGGCTGGAATAGAGAGTGTGCACACCCTCATTGCCACTCAGACAGGGCAAGCAGCAGGTGCGGCCGAAACCGTACATGGAATGGATACCCACATCCGGAACTTGCTGCAGGAGATTGAGCATCAATCTGCCGCAGTAACCGAGTCCTCCGCATCAATTGAAGAAATGATCGGTAATATCCAGTCTGTCGCACGTAATGTGGAGAGGAACGATGAAAACGTGCAGGAGCTGGTACACGCGGCCGACGACGGGCGGGCCAAACTGAAGAGTGTGAACAATGGTATTCAGGATATCGTGGAAAAAAGCGAGAGTCTGCTCGAGGCGAACCGGATCATTGCCTCGGTTGCTGCCCAGACTAATCTGCTTGCGATGAACGCGGCAATTGAGGCCGCGCATGCAGGCGAATACGGAGCAGGTTTCAGTGTAGTTGCCGACGAGATACGCAGTCTGGCGACCAAGGCGAGTGAACAGGCGAAGCAAACCGGGGCCAACTTGAAATCAATTAAAGAGGTAATTGACCTGGTAGCCGACTCCAGCAGTGCCGCCGAACACAGCTTCGAGAATATGGGCGGTCTGGTTCAAACGGTAAGCCGGCTTGAGGGAGAGATCCGCATGGCCATGGAAGAGCAGAACTCCGCCGGACAGCAGGTGCTGCAGGCTCTGGAAGAAATGAACGGGCTTATGACCAATGTCCGCACCGGGGCTGAGGAAATCCGCAACGGCAGCAACAGTTTGTCTCAGGTAATGCAGCAGCTCACAGAGCTGAGCGGTCAGGTGAAGTCCAGCATGGACGAGATGTCGGTTGGTATTAAAGAGATGAATACGGCGGTCATGACTGTTTCGGATATGAGCGGCTCGAACCGCGGGATTATCGAAGACCTTGCCGGGCAGGTGCGCAGCTTCAAGGTAAGTCAGGGGTAAGAAGGTATGAAGCAAACCTCAAGGATAAATGGAGAGTATTTTGCCGAGGGTATGCCCGCCGAGTTCGTCGGATTCGGAAAGGGGGAGGTACCGCTGGTGATTGTACCCGGTCTCAGTGATGGGCTGCGCAGCGTAGGAAAGACAGCCAGTGCCCTATCGGTCTTTTACCGGCGGTTAACCGGGCTGTTTCGCGTATTCGTGGTAAGCCGACCGTTGGGTATTGCAGATGGAACTACGACGCGGGATATGGCCCGCTATCTGGATGCATTTTTCGATGCTGTTCACATAGAGTCGGCGCATATATGGGGAATATCGCAGGGAGGAATGATCAGTCAGTGGCTGGCCGCGGATTTTCCGCACCGGGTACGCAGCCTTTGCCTTGCCGTAACCACCCCATATTCAACCGGGACTATGCAGCAGGTTATCGGCAGGTGGAAGGAGCTGGCCTGCGATGAAAATCATGCCGACCTGGTGGTGGATACCTGTGAGCTGACCTTCAGCGAGAAGCGGCTCCGGCGGTATCGTCGCTGGTATCCGCTGCTTCGCCGTATCGGCAAGCCGCAGGACTGGCATCGATTCATTGTTCAGGCGGAGGCGTGTCTTTCGCATGATGCCCGCGCCGTCCTCGGCAGGATCTCGGCGCCTACCCTGGTGGTGGGCGGCGGACAGGATCTGATAATCGGAACCGGCATGAGCGAGATGCTGGCTGAGTCGATTTCCGATACCCGGCTGCTGCTGTACCCCGATTTGGGCCACAGTGCCTATGATGAAGCTCCTGCCTGTCGCAAGCGAATTGCCGAGTTTTTTATAGACCAAGAATCGTCTTTGCCGTGAAAAAATAGATCAGCAGCCCGGTAATATCTACGGTAGTCGTAAGTGCCGGACTGGCTACAACAGCAGGATCGAGCTTGAGGGCTGTAGCAGTAAGCGGCAGGATAGCGCCTATGAGCGTCGCACTCACTACCTGTATACTGAGGGCGATCCCGATTGCAATGCCGATCATGTGGAGACTGAAGGCTGCAGGAACTGCTGTTTCAACAGTAAAGAACACAACCCTGCTGTACACCAGTATTCCGATTACCATCGACAGCAGCAGGGAAATACTGAGCTCCTTCCATATGACCCGAAGAAAGTCACGGGCTTTCAGCTGCTGCAGAGCAAGTGAGCGAATAACCACCGATGCCGACTGACTCCCGGTGTTTCCGCCGGTGTCGGCGACCATCGGCATGTACAAGGCCAGTACGAAGACCGCATTCAGGGTTTCCTGAAAGGTTTGAATGACAAACCCGGATACCAGCCCGATAAAGGACAGGGCGATGATCCATGGTACCCGCCGTCGGAAATGCTCAAGGATTGTGGTGTTCAGATAGCTGCTGTCGCCATGACTCCCGGAGATTGCCATCAGCTTCTCGATGTCCTCGGTATTCTCCTGCTGCATAACATCTATAGCGTCGTCGGATGTGATAACCCCGACAAGCACCCCCTCCGGGTTTACCACCGGAACTGCCATCAGGTCGTACTTGGCAATTTTCTGTACCGAGTCCTCCTGATCATCCTGAACATGAGCGACAATAATGTCCCTCTGTGTCATGTCTCCAAGCTTTTTGTACTGCGGGGCCAGGATAACATCACGCAGCGACACGAAACCGAGCAGCTTGCGGTCTTTATCTACTACATAAATATAATACAGACTTTTCCGCTTTGGACCCTGGGTACGCAGACGGTGAATCGTCTCTCCGGCAGTGGTATCGGGTGACAGGCAGATGTAGTCCGAGGTCATAATAGAGCCTGCAGTTCCCTCTTCGTACGAACTCAGGCGGCGGATGTCTTCGCGCTCGACCTGGGCGAGGCTGCGAAGAACCTCGTTCTGGGTTGCCTCATCCAGTTCGTTGAAAAGATCGGCGCGGTCGTCCGGCGACATCTGGTTGAACAGCTGGGTCAGTTCCCTGGCTGAAAGTGCTTCCAGGATATCGAGCTGATCCTGCTCCTCCATCTCTACGAAAACCTCGGCCCGCGTTGAGGGAGGGAGGTGGGTGAGCACCTTCCAGATTTCTTCCGGTTCTAGGTCGACGAGGGCTTCGGCTATGGTTATCGGATGGATCGAGTTGCTCAATCGAACGAGTTCTATATAGTTCTCGGTCTCGATTAGCTCATGAACCAGGCCGGGAGTAAAGGTAGTGTCCATTATGCGCCTCCTGTGCTGCGGGCTTCCAAGGGGGGCGCATCGGCAGCTGCTACAGCTGCAGGATTACGCCCGGGCGGAGCGGTAAACATCGGGGAAGTATGTGAATATGTTGCGGAGGTTGATCGTCAACAACCGACAATATCATACCTTCCTCCTTTCGACGTAATCTTGCATATACTATAAGAGGAACCGCCACAGGTCGTCAATCAATGCTTGTTCAGCTTCGGACTGCGCGCTATACTGGGCGGCATGGCATCTCAGCATCCTTCATCTGCACCGGAAAAGATATCGTTGGCAGATTTATTCAGAGTATTCCTCCGAATCGGTATGTTTACCTTCGGCGGCGGTATTGCAATGCTCACTGTAATGCGCCATGAACTTAATATCCGCCGCGGATGGCTTTCGGAGGCCGAATTCTGGGATGAGGTGACCCTGGGGACATCGTTTCCCGGGGTTATTGCCGTAAATGTCGCTTTCATGCAGGGCCGGCGGCTTCGTGGTCCGCTTGGTGCTGCGGTAAGTGTACTTGGAGTAATGCTGCCTTCCTTCTGCATCATTCTGCTGATTGTTTCGCTGGCCGGCGATCTTATTACCCATCCTGTAGCGGGGCGATTTCTCAAGGGTGCAGCAGCAGGGGTATCTGCGCAGCTGACCTTCTCCTCGCTGCTGTTCCTTCGTCAGATCAAAAATGATATCTACTCATTAGGTACTGCAGCTGCTGCGTCGGTGCTGTTGTTCGTATTCGGTCTTCACCCCCTGGCGGCCTTGCTTGCCGGCAGTGCACTGCGTATGCTGCTGCCGTATCAGGAGCGCTCATATGCTGATTGAGCTTTTCAGTACCTTTCTTATCATTGGTGCAGGAGCATTCGGCGGCGGCATAGCTGCGGTATCGCTAATTATTCACGAAATTGTGCAGCAGCGCGGATGGCTGACTCCCTCCGAGATGAATGAGGTTATTGCGATTTCGCAAATGACACCGGGACCTATTGCGATTAACACTGCAACCTTTGTAGGATATCGGCTTGCCGGGATCGCCGGATCAACTGTGGCTACCCTTGCGGTAGTGACACCGGCACTTATATCCCTGACAGTATTTGTGTTGCTTATCAAGTTACACCGGCATATAACCGATGGCGGAAATGACCAGCTTGGCAAACGGATGAAGCACAGCCTGAAACCCGGCATATTTGCAATGATTTTATTTGCAGTGTGGTCTATCGGCAGTAATGCGATTGTCGATATACGTACTGCAGGTATTGCTGCGGCAGGGTTTGCCGTTTTAATGATATTCCGCCGCCTGCACCCGGTCTTGGTGGTGATTGCGGCGGGTCTGGCCGGCATACTGTTGCTGTGACGGATACCAAAGGAGGGTGTGTATGTATTTTATTCGCATAACTGCGTTTGTGTGTCTGCTGTGTATGGCACCGCCTCTTTTTGGACAGACCCGCTCGACATACTTTGATCAGCCGGCACGGGTAGTGCCTCCGGCAGATTATGATCCTGAACGGTTGTATCCGGCAATCGTGTTCCTGCCGTATACCACCGGCACATCAGAGGCTCAAGCCCGCTCATTCGGTATCTCGCCGGAGAATCAGACGGAGTTTGTGGTTATCCTTCCGGCAGGCCGATTCAACCGCGATGATTATCTGCCGAATTTCATGCAGTTTGTGCAGTGGTATGAGGAACGGCTTCTGGAGGACATAGCCAATGCCTTCCAGCACACATCCATAGACCCTAATCGGCTCTATCTGGCCGGATACTCCCTGGGAGGAGACCTGGCATGGGCATTGAGCGTCCGGAATCCGGAGTTCTTTGCCGGTGCGGTAATGGCCGGAACGCGAGCCAGTTATCCGCTGACTGATGATGCCCGACGAAGCTTGACCGGTATCGGCTATCGCGGCAGTTTTCTTATCGGGAATCGGGAGATACCGGAGCGACAGAATGGGATCGAACGTGCCCATGCCTCGCTGGAAGGAAGCGGCATACCAACCCTTTTCCGCACATACCAGGGCGGCCACCAGATACCTCCTCGTGAACTGCTGCTTGAATCAATTGCCTTTGTCACCCAAAACGAGACTGCTGCGGAATGGGTGGAACAGGAGGGGTCCCGAGCCACCAGGGGTGGAGAAGCCGGCAGCGGTATCGGCGGCATGGATGTTCAATGGGACCGTATTCTTCACACTGCAGCGCTGCGAACCCCCGGTCAGCATTTCGGTATCCGGTATGATCCCGGTTTTGAAATTGGGGCTGAGGGGTTTCGGCTGAGTCCTCTGCATGCGGGGCAGCTGCGTGCAGAAGGTCTGTTCGACGATGTGTATCTGCGTGGTATAACCAGCCTGGAATCCAGGGGAACATCCGGGGATTACCGCTTGAAGGCTTTCCGTCAGGAGGTGGCTGTAGCCTATGGCCGCGGGTCTCTCTGGGGAGCAGGATTCAGCTGGGACTGGAATCGCTGGATGACTACCGGAAATGCCGACCTCGAAGACGCAGGCACGGATGCGCTGCACAGATTCGGGATTTCAGTGTTCTGGATTCATCCCAGAAGGATGCGTGGAATCCCCGCCTCGGTGCTTGAGCTGCGGTATTTTGTTCCGCACACATTCAAGCCGTTTATTCCCCAGGAGGTTTTTAACGCGCAAGTTCGCTATCATCTTCATGTAACCGACAGAATTATGCTGCAGACAACTTTCGGCAGCTGGACGGAGCAGAACATGCCCCTTGCCGACCGGTCCGGGTATGATTCGAGGCATGATCATGTTATGGGGTGGAACGCAGGCGCAGGATTCCGTATACCGGGGCCCTTTCGCTGGAATATTTCCCACCACGGGCGCTGGGTGAAACCGGCGGGAGGCAATCCTCACGACTATCGAGGCTCGTGGCGCTTTTCTGTAGAATATCTGTTTTGATAGGGTCAAACGGAGCTGCATCTGCATGTATAGGTTTCCCGTATTGCAAATCCTTGGTATATTCAGAACCGGAGGCTGTAATTTATGTTTAGACGGGTATTAATGTCGAAATCCGACGACCCTAATTCAAAGCCTGATCCTTCCAATCCATGGGGACAGAAAAAACCTGATTCTGATTCTGAAGATCAGGATCGTCAGACCTCGGGATTCGGAAATTTTTTCAAGGGCGGAATGAATTTTCCTTTTCTCTTTTTGATTATTGCCATCGTGCTGATGCTGCTTATGAATTTGTTTCAGGCTCAGCCGACTGCAAATGAGATATCCTATCGCGAGTTCCTGCAGAAAATTGAAAGCGGAGAGATTCAGGTTGTACAGATCGGCCAGGAATGGCTTCAGGGCAGCGGCTCGTCATCGCAGCCGCCGGCGGCATCGCAGGGCTTTATGCAGCAATCGACTCAGTGGACGTATCGCGCCAGTCGAATACCTATGCACAGCGATGAACAGCTCATCGATATAATGATGGATGAAGGTGTCGAGTTTTCCGGAGAATTTCCGGAAGAGCGGCCGTTTCTGAGCTTGCTGTTAAGCTGGATTATCCCGATTGCGATTCTGCTTATCTTCTGGAGAATAATGTTCAGCCGTCTCGGTAATATGGGCGGAGCCGGCGGCTTGATGAATTTCGGTAAAAACTCCGCAAAGGTGGCCGTTGAAGGCGATACCGGAGTG
>CAZANF010000141.1:0-7758 GCA_964486425.1 uncultured Spirochaeta sp.
GGAGATACTGGTTCGTTCACTGCAGCCCCGGTACGGCAGTGAACTCCATGAGGCGCAGGCTCAGCTGCTTATCCCCGGTACTGCGGTAACCCTCTGGCTGGTCTCGGCCCTGGTCGTTGCATTGCCGCTGGTATGGCTGCTGATTTCACACTACGGTCATTCCTGGCTGCTGGCGGCAATGGCTAAAATATCCGAGATCCGTCCGTACCGGCGGTTGCGTTCACGATTGCGTCGTCTGGCAAAGAACGGCAACGGATTATCATCAAAAAAATTCTATATTGAATTGCTTATGGTGCTGCGGCAGTATTTCTCCGAGAAAACCAGTCGTGACTGTATGTCGGCGACCACGTTTGAAGTCTCCAGAATTCTGGAGACCCTGTCGGAGGATCCGGAGGTTGTCCGGGAACTGCAGGAGATTTTCAAATTCGGCGATCTGGTAAAATTTGCCGGAGCACAAGCAACGATGGATATCCGGCATCAGCATTTAATAACGGTTTTCCGCGTGACCGCGGCTATCGAACAGAAAGAATCGGATGTTCCGGCACAGGTAGTGAAGTATGTTCATTCTTGAAGCCCCTTTTTTCCTGCTCCTGCTGCTCATTATCCCGACCGGAATCTACCTGCGTCATTTTTCTCCCAATCGCGGCGGCCGCATTCCGTTTTCTTTTCGGGTCTGGTCGGGAGGTGCCCCGAATCCTCCGCTGCGCTTGCGGTTGCTGTTAGCTGCAGCACATCTGTGTTTCTGGATCGGCACTGCCGGATTGATTGTCGCGTTGGCCGGTCCAGGGTCGGCTGAACGGAACAGGGTGTATTTGAACCGCGGGATTGATATCATGCTGGTAGTAGATGTTTCTCCCAGTATGGCAATACAGGATTTCGGGGCTGAAAACCGGCTGCAGAGCACCAAGGAGCTGCTGCGGGAGTTCGTTGCATCGCGGGAGAATGACTCGATCGGGGTTGTAGCCTTCGGCCGTGACGCCGCCCTGAGGCTTACACCAACGATACAGCATGATGCAGTTCTGCAGGCTATAGATGATCTGGCCATCTTTGATCATGGCGATGGTACTGCAATTGGACTGGGATTGTCGGTTGCAGCGCTCCATTTTGAACACAGTACCGCAGATCATCAGGTAGTGGTATTTATAACCGATGGGGCTAATAACGCCGGAGAGGTAAGCCCGCGCAACGCTGCATCGATCATCCGTAATGCAGGGATAGGGCTTTATGCTATAGGAATCGGCGATGATGCCCCGGCTCCGATTGAATTTGTATACCCGGAGACAGGAACCCGCTATCGCGGAAATATGTCGGATACCTATGACCTTGAGCTGCTTAATCAATTGGGAGATATTACCGAAGGCAGGGTCTATACCGCCGACAGCCCCGGTGTCCTCACCTCGATTTTAAGCGAGATCAACTCCCTGGAGGTGGTCGAGAGAAGGGTCCGTATTGCAGTTGCGACAACAACATTCAGTCGTTCCCTGCTGTTGATATCCCTTGTACTGCTGCTTGCCGACTTCAGTATTCGCAAGGCATTGCTGCGGGAGGCCCTATGACTATTCAATACCCAGAATATCTCTGGGGGCTTTTGGTTCTGCTCCCGATCCTGGTGATACAGGTACGTACATACATGGTAGCCAGACGGAGCCTGCGACGCCTGTACGGGGGGAAAATCCCGGTTAAGCTCGGAACGATATATTATGTAAAATGGTTCTTCTCCAGCGTTTTTTTTGCAGGATCGATTTTCTTTCTCATGCTTGGATTGAGCGGTCTCAACTGGGGGAGCCGGCCTGTTGAGGATAATCGCGAGTATCTGGAGGTAATGTTTGTAGTTGATGTCTCCAGCAGTATGCTGGCTGAAGATGTATCTCCAACCCGGCTGGCCCGATCCGCAGAGCTCATGCGCGGGGTGATTAATGCCTTGCCGGATTCCCGGTTTGGAGTAGTCGCCTTTAAGGGCGAGGGAAGCACGATTATTCCGGTAACAGAGAACAAGCATGCCTTCGAATCCCTGGATCAGCTCCTTTCACCAGGCATAATAACCTCTCCATGGTCGCATATCGACCTCGGTTTAAGAGCCGGTGCGGATGCCTTTCCCCGCAGCTCAAGCCGAAATCAGGTAATTGTGCTTTTTTCAGATGGAGAGAATCATGGGGGATCTCCGTTCGGGTATGCCGCAGAGCTGAGTGAGGCCGGTATCTCGGTTGCGACGGTAACCGTGGGTACACAAGAAGATGCAACTATTCCAGTCGGTTCGAACGGATCTCCGCTTCGGGATTCCCAGGATCAGATTGTGGTGACACGAGCGAACCCGGAGTTGATGCAGCAGATTGCAGATACCTTCGATGGAATTCATGTTTCTGCAGATGAACCGGGATCTCTGGGGGATCTCATTGTATATCTGGAGACGATTGAACAAGAGGGTGTCGGCTTGCGTCTGGTAGAGGTGCCCCGGGAGAGGCTGCTGATTGCTGTTGGACTGCTGCTGCTGATGATGCACGAACTTGTTCGCATTGTCCGCTGGAAGGGGGTGTTCTAATATGAAAAGGTCTGTTTTCTCTGCAGCAGCAGTGTCCCTCTTTTCACTGTGCATGTACGGATGCTCGCTGGGGGAACCGCATATTTCAGTGTTTCAGGGTAATTATGCCTTTGGACGAGGAGGGTATCAGGAGGCAACGGTTTCGTATCTGCGTGCACTCTCGCATGATGAGTATCAGGATATTATCCATTATAACCTTGGAAATGTGTATCATGCCCTGGGTGAGGTAAATGCTGCTACCGATGCATGGGAAACGGCACTGGGTGGAAGCGATCCGGAGGTGCTCTTTAATGTATACTTTAACCGAGGGGTCCTTATGTATGAATCCGGTAAATTCCAGGAAAGCTATCAATCCTTCCGGGATGCTGTCCGAATAATGCCGAATTCAATTCCGGCCAAGCTCAACCTTGAGCTCGCGTATGAGCGCATCAGCAGTACGCGCGGGACACGTAGCAGCAGTTCTGTGACCGACAGCGGCCGGTCGCGTAATCTCAATGCCGAAGAGCAGCGGATATTGGAATTTGTACGAAGAAGAGAGGTGCAGTCGTGGGAGCGTCCTCAGCAAGACGATTCAGCCGTCCCGGATTGGTAGCTGCCGCGCTGCTGCTGCTGTGTACAGCAATCACAGTACCGGCGCAGGTTCAGGCACCAATTCGTGTAACCCCGGCAATGATAACAGAAGGTGATGTATTTCAGATCCGCCTGTCGATATCCGATGTGCAGCCGGATCAAGTCGACAGGACTCCCGTTCAGCTGCCCTCCGGCTTGCAGCTGGTTGAGAGCTATGTTGAAAGCAGCGGTGATCAGGATCAGAATTCCAGCTATATTGTCAGGCTGCGAGCACTCCGTTCCGGTTTTTTCGAGCTGCCGGCTCTGCGGGTATCGGCGGCCGGCAGAGAGATGTCGTCAGGTGCAGTGCTTATTCAGGTGCATCCTGCCGGAGGAGGCAGCTCCTCATTTGAAGCCTCCTGGGAAGTGAGCCGCGAACAGCCGGTTGCTGGTGAAGCAGTCTTGATTACCCTTATGCTTCAGACCCTGGGTACCCCTGTTTTTCCGGATGATATTCGGTTTACACCACCGAACTGGGGTGATTTCCAGGAGGTAAGCGGAGTAGGAGACATTTCTCGTGTCGACTATACTACTGGTGTTCTCTATCAGGTGCCGGTGCTTACCTATATTGCAACGCCGGCAAGCAGCGGTGAGTTCACCATACCGCGCGCCGTGCTGAGTGTCGGCAATTCAACCGTTCGAGCACCGGATAAAACCCTGAGCGTCGGAGAGGCTCCATCCAGAATTGCGCGAAGCGGAGGAGTCGGAGATTTTCAGTATGTGGTCGTTATTGAACCTGAAACAGTATTTCAGGGAGAGTCTGTCGAGGTTTCCTTTCGAATCGAGGGTCATGGTAATCTCCCGTATATTCAGCTTCCTACTCCAACCGTAGAAAACCTGCTGATAACTGCAGTCGATGAACGGGAGAAAATCCAGCCGACCGAGCAGGGTTTTACCGGGTTCCGGTCTAAAAGCTATCGCTTGAGCACCCGTGATGTAGGCAGCTTCCAGATTCAGATTCCGGAGTTCGCCTGGTATTCGCCGGGTAATGATCGGGTAATTGTGGAACCTGCACAGACAAAAAACCTGCAGGTGCTCCCGGTACCGCTGGGAGGGGATGATAACCAGCAAGCCAGTATCGGGCTGCTGCGCGAACAGCAGGTTGCAAGGATTGCAGCGATACAGTATGACGGTTTGGGAAAAATAGTAATATGGCTTCTCCCGGCTGCGCTTGCACTGGGTATGCGGAAGTTCCTCAGTGCTCGAGCCGGGCGCGCATTGTTTGTGGTCGCGATGAGTCTGCTGGCATTCCTTTCGTCGCCGGCTCCCTATTTTGATATTGACGTAACTGCTTCGCGGATGCTGTTCCAGGATGGCCGGTATCAGGAAGCCTATGCATCGTATCGGGCTGCATTGGAGAGAAATCCCCGGCTGCCGGGGCTTCTGTATAATACCGGAATCGCTGCATATCACAGCGATCAGCCTGTGCAGGCTGTACATCTGTTTCGCAAGGCGATCCAGCTGCGCCCGGATGTGCCGATGTTTCGCGAAGCCTTGGTCTGGGTTGAAAATGAAATCGGGCTTGATGTACAGGTATCCGCTCCTTCATGGATTAGTTCCCGTTTTCTGCTGATTATCTTCGTGCTGGCGGTGAACGGTATGGCAATGCTGTGGCTGTTCTTCCGGGTACGGCGTATGGGCTGGGTGGCTGTTCTGTTTCTCTGCCTCGGGATTGGTTCTACGGCCTTATTGACGGCATCTGTGAGTCTCGCTGTATTTGCGAACACACCAGCCGCTGTTCTGCACCAACCAGAGCCTGAGTCTGAGTCAGACTCCGAGGCAGAGACCGAGTCGAATCCTGCTGTCGCCGTATACCGGATTCCTGTGGAGAATGTTGATCACTGGATGTGGCTTTCCTCCGGGACCGCGGTGAATATAGTCGAGACCTTTGGGGAGTTCTATCTTGTCGAGACCGGCCCCGGAGTACAAGGATGGGTGAGGAAGGACAGCGTACTGCTCTTGTAACCTTTCAATAATTTGGTTTTTTGTAGTATAACAGCACCTTGTGTAGGTATATTGCACTCAGCAAACTTGCAGCTTAACTATTTTGGAGGGGTATTATGGCTACCGATTTCGGAAAGATTTTAGAGGCATGGGAAAATAGCCACGGCGGCACTGCGGTAATAGAAAAGCCGGAAGTGCTGGAGGTATCGGAAACGATGCATCGACCCAGTAACAAGCGCCTGCCTGTAGAGGATTCTGTTGATTTACATGGCATGACCCAAGCAGATGCTGAGATTGCAGTAAATGAGTTCTTACGCAGCGCTCATGAGCGTGGCCTGCGTAAGGTTCTCATTATTCATGGAAAGGGTTCGCATTCAGATAGCGATGGAACATTGCGGCGGGAGATTCGCCATTTTCTTGAGAAACATCCCTTTACCGGGGAATTAGGGGTTCCGAAACGAACCGAAGGTGGTTCGGGGGCTATCTGGGCAATTATCCGTCAGCGCTCCCGATAAATGATGCGTCCGCGGGTCAGGTCGTATGGTGACAGTGCTACCTTCACTTTATCGCCCGGGACAATTCGAATATAGTGCTTCCTCATTTTTCCAGACAAGTGAGTAAGTATTACATGACCATTCTTGAGCTCTACCCTGAACATGGTGTTCGGGAGAGACTCTTTTACAATACCATCTACCTCAATGGCTTCTTCTTTCGCCACATGACCTCCTGTAAAGTATGTTTTGACTACTTACCTTAAATAAAGCGGGGAGCCGTGTCAAGATGTTGACATTTTATCTGCTTTTCGGCATGGTAGCGTAATCATTTTTGGCCGGGGTGTGCTGCAATGGATAAAGAGTTTACTGAACGAATGCACGAAAAACTCCTTCAAATGAAGGCTGAGATCTTGGACAATTTAGCTGCCGAGAATAAGGATTTCGATGAAATCATACGGGCAGGCGAGGGCAAGGACATTGCCGATATTGCCAGTACCGATATAGACAAGCGAATGCTGAGTACTCTCGGCAGTCAGGAAGTGAAACGGCTGCGTCTCATTGAAGCTGCTTTATCGAGGATCAAGAACAATCATTACGGAATCTGTCTTGGAACCGGGAAGCCGATTCCGAAAGAGAGATTGGAAGCAATCCCGTATGCCTTGTATTGTATTGAGTACCAGAACGAACTGGAACGTCGTACCCGCTAGGACGGGTATCACTATCTCCGCATGGTGTAGAAAACTGTAAACAGCATCCACGTTTTGGCCGAAATACTATATGTGGAAGCTGCTTATACTGCTTATGCAGAACAATCATCTGCTATATCTCGGTTGAATCCTTCGATAACCTTATCGACGGTTGTGCGTGCGCAAACCAGTAACGGCCGAATCAGGCTTCCGCTGGATCAGCCTGGTTTGTTTATTCGCTTTAAGCATATTCAGGGAATTCCGGCCCGCAGCGATGGCGAAGGATTTCCGCTGTATAAGCTGCGAATGCTGGACACGCTTATCGACCGATTGCATTCCATGCGGTCGGGAGATGGTTTTACCCCACCGGGCAAGCTTCCGCAGAGTGAAGAGGCTGTAGACATGATGCTGGAAAATTATGAGCGGCAGGTACGCGCCGCCGCGGCACATCTTGATATGGTCGGCTACGGGAAGGTCTCGGGTCTGTCCGGGACCGGCAGCGTAGTACAGTCATTGGCGTAACAATTACCACGCAAAAACAGAATCTCCTCGTGGAATTCGAATCTGACGCTGTGAGCTTGCCCCCATGCGGATGAATCCCTCAGGAGCACGGTCGCTCGGCGCTACCAGGGTTATCGATCTGGGAATCTTGACCCCCGAGAAACGGATGCCTTGATCGGAAAGGGTTATTTCAATTGATTCATACTCACCATTTTTGTAATCATTTGTAGTTCCGTCATCCTCATACCAGGTGAAGCTGGTTGGTGTGATATCAGGTATTACGATCAAGGTATCTACCTCTCCGTTAAATTGACGGTCCATGGGTATTATCCCGCCTGCACGGATGTACACCGGATACTCGTTCAGGTTGAAGGCCCTATGATCCGAGGTGCCGGATATTCTCTGCAGGCTGGAAAAGTCGTACCACTCTCCGGGCGGCAGCCGAACGAAGGTTTCCGGCTCCTCATCCTGCGCAGCGGTGATAGGATGCACATAGAGAAAATCGCCGAACCAGTAGCTGGAGGCATCAGTATACATCCACGCTGAATTGCTGTCGTTCCAGCCCTGCTCTGGCGCGCTGAAATAGGGCGGGCGCATAATCGGCAGCCCTTCTGTATAGGTTTGAAATGCTGTGGAGTAGATATAGGGGATCAGCATGCTGCGTCGAAGTACAGTACTGCGGATTATCCGTGTGGCTTCACTGTCATGAATCCACGGCTCACGGCTGCTCATGGCTCCGTGCGGGCGAAAGATTGGTGAGTACGATCCAAACTGCATCCATCTGATAAACAGCTCGCGTTCGGGGATTTCCTGCCGGGATTCGAATCCTCCGACATCACTCCCCCAGTACGAGAATCCGGTCACTCCGGAACCCAATCCATGCGCAGTCTGCCGGCTGAGGGCCTCGAAATCACTGCGCACATCGCCCGACCATATAGAGACATTGTACCCTGAACTGCCGGTAAACCCGCTGCGGCTCAATATC
>CAZANF010000142.1:0-7707 GCA_964486425.1 uncultured Spirochaeta sp.
GCGTACGCATTTCCTCCACCACCGCCAGCGGGATTTTCCGGAGTGTGAAAGAGACGGCGGAGGCTGAGCGGGCGGCCGAAAAGTCGGCGACTGCCGAACAGAGATCGGCCCTTTCAAGTACGAAGCCGTCCGCATCTGTAAAGCGGTCGCCGACGCCTCTGCCGGTACAGGCTGAAGATGGTGAAACAAACTCGGAGGAGCTGATCCACCATGCCGGTCAGGCGGTCTTTGCCGGCGAAATGGCGGGGTTCCGGGACCCCCTTGAGCGGCAGTTCATCGGCCAAATCCTGCAGGGCATCTGCCATCCGGTCATCCCCCATACCTCGAGACTGCTCGCTCATCCGGGAGGCCCATTCCCCAATCTCTGCCGGAAATCCTCGCTGCCATATGGGGATGCCGCTTTCCACGACTCGCGGCCGCCAGGGTTTCTCAACGGCGATTGCAGCTTCTTCAATCACATTCTCATGAGGTCTTTGCCCGCTTTCAATCGCTACTGTTCGAAACGAGGCATTCTCTGTAGATTCCAGATCATCCAGCATAATAGCCGATTCATCATGGTGTACGGCAATTCCGGGAAATCGCAGGGAAAAAACCGAGCCTTCACCCGGAATACTGCGAACACCAATCTCTCCGCCCATTTCCCTCACCAGCCGGTCACAGATAGAGAGCCCGAGTCCGCTGCCGGTGTGCTCGGAATCTCCTGCAACGTAGAACGGCAGAAATATCCGCGCAAGGTTTTCCTGTGAAATTCCGACACCGGTGTCTGCAACCTCATACTGAAGGGTTCCAGTCTCACCGGATTCATCCTCTTCCCAGGTCAGGTCAACTATAATGCTGCCACGGGTCGTAAATTTGACTGCATTCCCAATCAGATTAAACAGCACCTGGCGAAGGCGCACCGGATCAATCAGCACATGCGGTAGCTCGCTATTCCGTGCGCGGATAGAACAGACTATCCCCTTCCGGCTCAACTGCCACTGAAACAGGGCGGTAACGTTCATAATAAGTTTGGCTGGATCGGTAGGCTGCGGATGCAGCGCTAACGCCCCCTCCTCCAGCAGTGAAATATCCAGAATATCGTCCATCACCTGGTTAATATGATGACCGGTATCCTCAATAAGCTTGGCATAGTGCAGGATTTTCGGATCATTCACACTCTCCTGAATAAGCTCGCTGAATCCGATAATTCCGTTCAAGGGGCTGCGGATCTCGTGAGTCATATGAGCAATAACCGCACCTTTTGCATCTTCAGAGACATCCGACGCCTCAATCCGTTCACAAACCTCCTGAACAAGGTCGGATTGTTTCTCCTGCTGCCCGGCATTACCGTCCTCCTTTTTACAGCGGGCGGTAATATCGCGAAATACAAGTAAAATGAAGGAATCAAACTCGGTTTTTTCAAATTGATAGATCGATGCCCGGGGAGTCTCGATACGCAGCTCGCTGCGGCGATCCTGCAGTATGGAAGCAGGAAACGGCTGATACGCCCAGCATTCTGCCAGGGGTCGATTATTGCAGTCGAGATCACAGCGCAGCAGGGCTTGCGCAGAGGTGTTATAACCGACTATCCGCCGGTGAGAGTCCAGAATAATTACGCCATCCTGAATGCGCTGCAGCAGACATAAATCCGGTTTGCGCTTCTTCAGTTTCAGTTGTAGACCTGTAACAGCAGCCCCGACACCAGTCACAAAGCCAATCGCTGCAAAAAACATCTGAGGCCAATCCATACATGAGTAATAATACATTTCAAATGAATAATCCAATAGAAACCGCACCCCCTTGGCACATATTGCCTAAGCCGATAGGGTGGTAAAAGGAGGCAATATGAATATAGCAAAAAACGCAGTTGTAACCATGGATTACACCCTGACCGACGAAAACGGCACGGTTATCGACACATCGGATGGACGTGAGCCGTTATCATACCTGCACGGCGCCGGGAATATAATCCCCGGTCTTGAATCAGCACTCGAAGGCAAGCCTGCCGGTGAAGCAGTTACCGCCGTCATTCCACCGGCCGAGGCCTATGGTGAGTGGGACGAAAACAAGGTCTTCGAACTGGGAAAGGAACAGTTTGCCGGTGTCGACACAGTAGAGCCAGGAATGCAGTTTCAGGCTCAGATTCAGGACAATCCGACTATCCTGACCGTAAAAAGCGTAGAAGGCGACAAGGTAACCGTCGATGCGAATCACCCGTTAGCTGGAGCTACCCTGAACTTCGATGTAAATGTCCGCGAGGTTCGTGAAGCAACCCCGGAAGAGATCGAGCACGGACACGTTCACTAGCCCGACGGAGAGGTAGCCTAATCCGCAGATGAACGCATCTCTTCGATAATCGCGATAAGCAGGGATGGTCGGTCGGTAATAATGCCGTCGACTCCCATCGCGATTAAATCTCTCATTTCATCTTCATCGTTGATCGTCCAGTAATGCAGCGCCATTCCACGATTCCGAATGTCTTCACGCAGGCTTCCGGACAGTAAATCCACAGTGAAGGGTCCGACATCCCATGCAGAGGGTAAGTTCAGCACCTGAAAGGGAAGAGCTGAATTGAGTGCGTGCAGACGCAGCAGATGCAGGGCATAGAATCGCAGTACATGATCTGCTGCTGCAGACTGCAGCAGCACACCGTCGGATATTCTATGCAGATGCTTCAGGGGCAGTGCAGAGAAAGAGGCGGCAACCACCGTCTCAGCCCGCTGATACTCCTGAACCAGTTTCCAGAAAACCTCTGCCGCCCTGCGTCCCCGTTCACCGGTATCCTTTATCTCTATCAGCATCGGCTGCTCGGGATAGCGCTGAAACAGCTCCTGCAGGGATGGAATGTACGCCCCGCGGCCGATAAAGGGATTCTGCGATGGATCGCGAATAACCCGGCCGCTGCTGTCCAGCAGACCGTAGCCGGCATCCAGGGCACGGATCTCTTCGTAGGTCATATCGGCAACCAGACCGCTTCCATCGGTCGTTCTATCCACCGTCAGATCATGGATAACCGCCAGTTGATCATCTGCCGTAAGCACAACATCCAGCTCGAAAACATCCACCCCAATTGAGGCTGCATATTCGAAGGCAAGATTGGTCTGCGAAGGAACCTCCTGCGCCCCTCCTTGATGGGCAATAACCCGCGGCATCCCATCGGAATCCGCGAGCCACACCACTGCCGTCGATATTGGCGAAAGAGGAAAAAATACCAGAGTGAGGTATATGCCGGCGCCACACACAAAAACAACCGCAGCAGTAATTGCCCTTCGGTTACGATTCTTCATAGTACGAATAGTATACGGAAAGATGCTTGTGTACAGCAGGATAATCGGTTCAACTGAAAAAAATCCTTGTACTCAGCACCTCAATAAGTGATATTCTTAGAGTATGAGCAAGTCAAAAAAACTCCCGAAAACCACCCATCTAATTGAAGCCGCCTGGGAAGTCTGCAATCAGGTAGGAGGAATCTACACGGTTATCCGCACCAAAATCCCGAGCATCCTGCAGGAATGGGACTCACAAAGATATCTGCTGACAGGGCCGTATTTCCCGAACCAGGCCGATGCCGTGGTCGACCGTCTGGAGTTCGATGACTCGGTTTACGGCAGGGCTGCTGCGCATCTGCAGAATCGCGGATATAACGTAGTCTACGGGATCTGGCTTGTACCCGGCAGACCCCGGGTCGTACTCATAGACCCAAAATCCGGCCCCTTCAGCGATGCGGAGATCAGCCGGCGGCTTCTGCGAGACCTCAATATTCAGTACCCTGAGCATGACACACTGTTCCATGACGTCGCCCGTTTCAGCTTTGGTCTGTTCGAATTCTGCCTACAGTGTGCCGAGCTGCTGCCGGACCGCTCTCCCTGTATAGCACATTTTCATGAATGGATGGCGGGGCTGCCGATAGGACTGCTTCGTGCAATGTCGGACAAACTGCAGCCGCAAAATCTGCGCACGGTATTTACCACTCACGCTACCCTGCTCGGTCGGTACCTGGCGATGCAGGATGTTGAGTTCTATGAAAATCTGACACAATTCGACTGGGAGAAGGAGGCTGCTCACTACGGAATTGAGCCGGGGGTTCGATCCGAACGCGCCGCCGCTCTCGGCGCGGATATTTTTACCACAGTAAGTGCCATTACTGCCGAGGAATGCACCCACCTGCTGGGGCGTGAGCCGGATTTGCTGCTTCCGAACGGCATCAACAGCGAACGGTTCGAGGCCTTGCATGAGTTTCAGAACCTGCACAAACAGAACAAGGAGAAGATCCACTCCTTCGTAATGTCACACTTCTTTCGCAATACCCCGCTGGATCTTGATACCACCCTGTATTTTTTCACCTCCGGACGATACGAGTTCCGCAACAAGGGCTTTGACATGACACTGGATGCCCTGCAGTCGGTGAACAGAACCCTTAAAGAGACCGGGTCGCCTATGAAAATCGTCATGTTCTTTATTACCCGAGCACCGTTTTACAGCATCAATCCCAGTGTACTGGAATCACGGGCATTGCTGGAGGAACTGCGCAGCACCTGTAATGAGGTAGCCGATCAGATCAGCCGTACCCTTCTGTATCGAGCCTTATGGGAACCCTCACACCGGATGCCGGACCTGAACAGCTGCGTGGATGAACATATCCGTCTGCGTCTGCGCCGTTCACTGCAAAGCTGGGAAACCGCAGAACTCCCGTATGTAACCACACACAACATGGTGGATAACGACAACGACCCGATTCTGCAGGGCATCCGCCGGGTAAAGCTTTTCAATTTCAAGGAAGATCCGGTAAAGGTGGTGTATCATCCGGATTTTGTGACCCAACTCAGTCCCCTGTTCAACATGGACTACCCGGATTTTGTGCGCGGCTGCCACCTTGGCATCTTTCCAAGTTATTATGAACCATGGGGGTACACCCCGCTGGAATGTGTATCTTCAGGCATTCCGGCGATTACCAGTAACCTGTCGGGCTTCGGGGACTATGTACAGAAGAGCATGCGATCCTCCCGCAAGCAGGGACTGTATGTTGTAGACCGCCGGGGAAAAACCTACAGTGAGGGAGTCGATGAACTGGCAGGTTATATGCTGGATATTATCAAGTTGTCCCGACGTGACAGGATAGAACTGCGCAACCAGACGGAAGCAGCCAGCCCGCTGTTCGGCTGGGACCGCTTGATCAAGCACTATCTGCAAGCCTATACTCGAACCCATACATGATTGACCCCCAATCCCTCCCTATACCATATATTTCGCTGCAGCTTGCTGAATCCGGAAAACAATCGGAATATCCCGATTTCATAATCAACGCGGTTAATCCTGCCCTGGAGTCGCTGGGCAGAATCTCGGCTTCACAGGTAGTCGGTAAATCGCTGTACAGCCTGTACCCGGAAATTATGCCGCAATACAGCGAGGAACTCGAGAAGCTTGCTCAATGTGCACAAACAGGAATTACTGCACAGTACTCGGTGTTTGTCGCACAGCTGTCCATGTATCTGCAGATCACGGCATCCCGGGGTCAGATTGGAACCTGTGATGTATTCCTGCAGGACATAACCGCACCGATGCATACCGCCCAGGCGGCAGAGGAACTGCTGCAAAATCCGCCCGCGGCAATAAGCTACCAGAATATTACCGATCATATCCATCAGATTTCAGGGGCGAAAATTACCGCATTGAATCTGTTCGCCACGGAAGGGACCTCTTTCACCACCGTCGCGATATCCGGTCCGCAGCAGTATGCTCAGGAGATTGTTGCCGGAATGGGCTTCCATCCCATAGGCAAAAAATGGCCGGCGGACCCCCTGCGCGAGGAACGAATAGCAGGTCGCAGTGTAGCATACTTTTCATCGCTGACTGAACTGGCAGAGGGCGGCCTGAAACACCACATAGCCCTTGCGGCTCAAAAGCTCATGGGTATCGGCGAATGCATAATTGTGCGCATCCAGCATGAGGGCATTCTTCTCGGAGATTTTACCCTGCTCATGCCTGCACATACTCCGGTTCGCAACATTCTCCTGGTACGAAACTATGCGCATCAGGCGGCGATGCTTATGCTGCACATCCGGAAGGAAAAGGAGCTGGTCCGTTTCCGGCGAATCTTCGAGGAGTCATATTTCGGCACCGTCATCACCGATATGAACGGCAGGATACACTACACAAACAGGTATTTCGCAGAGATTCACGGATGGAAGCCCGAAGAGCTCATCGGTACGCAGTTACAGAATTACTATGCAGACAAGCAGCGGGAAAAGATTATTCTGGACAGAAATGTTCAGGGACTGGAGATATGGCAGAAGCACCGCAACGGGACAACATTTCCGATGATGATAAACGGTACCGCCTTTCCGGGGGATGATGATCTGCCTGAGTTTGCCGCATTAACCGCGATTGACCTGACCGAACGACACAATGCCGAAATGTCCATGCAGCAGGCTATGATTCAAGCCGAGGAAGCCAGTCGCGCGAAGTCGGACTTCCTCGCTGCAATGAGCCACGAGATTCGGACCCCGCTTAACGGCATTATCGGTTTTTCCGAATTACTCGGAAAAACCCGGCTGGACACCATCCAGCGGCAGTATGTCGAAACCCTGAACGACTCTTCGCTTAATCTTCTGTCTCTGGTGAACGATATCCTGGATTTTTCCAAGATTGAAGCAGGGCGCCTGTCACTGAATCCGGAACCCTTTGAACTGCGTCCCTATATGCGGAATATTATTTCCCTTATGGAATTCCAGGCGGGAAAGCAGGGTAATCATCTCTACCTGAAAATAGACGAAGATGTCCCCGAATGGTTCTTCGCGGATGTGGTCCGTCTGCGGCAGATCATAGTAAATCTCCTGTCCAATGCGATTAAATTTACCGAGAAGGGCGAGGTTACCCTTACGGTTCGCCAGAACAGAAAGATGAGCGCACCGCCCGACTGCTCGGCCCTGCATATTTCAGTCAAGGATACAGGAATCGGCATAACCCCCGCACAGCAGAAGGATGTCTTTGATTCGTTTTATCAAGCCGATCCGACAACAACTAGAAAGTACGGCGGTACCGGACTCGGGCTGCCGATATCCAACCGGCTGCTGGAGATGATGAACAGCAAACTTCGATTGAAGAGCAAACCCGGACGCGGCAGCTGCTTCTCCTTTTCAATTATAGTGCCGCACGCCGAACCCCCGGCCGCTGAACCGGAATCTGCAGAATCAGAGCTGGCATCCACCGAATCACCGTGCCTGGTACTGGAAGAAGGCTGTGCGGATATCACCGTATTGCTGGCCGACGACGACCGCACCAATCGCATGCTGGGAAAGATCATGCTCAGACGGATCCTTCCCGGGGCAGATGTTATCGAAGCCGCCGACGGGCAAGCTGCGCTGGATGCTTTTCTTCACTCCCGTCCGGATATAGTTCTTATGGATATTCAGATGCCGGAGATGGACGGCTATGATGTTGCACGGACAATTCGCCGTATCGAAAAAGAGCAGTACGCTGCAGACAGCAGCGCGGATGACTACACCCCATCAATTATTATTGCCCTCACTGCAGCAGCAATCTCGGGGGAGAGGGAGCGCTGCCTGCAGGCCGGGATGAACGACTATGCCACCAAACCGATAAACGAGCAGACACTAAGCGCACCACTCTTGCGATACATCACCTATACCCGTTAGCCTTATAGAAGAAGGGGCAATACCTGAAGGGCAACCGTATGGCTACTGCTCCCGACTCACATTTTAATCTTGC
>CAZANF010000143.1:0-7678 GCA_964486425.1 uncultured Spirochaeta sp.
CAGCCGGGGCCTCCGGTTTCACCTCATCCGATACCAGCAGATACCCGGCATACTCGTCATCCACCGCCACAAATACCGCTGTACCGATTACATCACAATCCTCATGCTCGATTGATTCACGATGCATCAACCGGTGGCTTCCGGCGAGCACCCTGCGACCGCCGATGACGGCAAAGACCCCGTAGCCCTTTTCCTCACGCAGTTCGGTCACTGCATCGGCATCCACCTCTCCGTCGAAGGCCTTGCGAATCGACAGCGCGATCGGGTGAGTCGACCCGGATTCAGCCTGCGCTGCCAGCTGCAGCAGCTGCCCGGCAGAGTACCCCCCGCGCGGTTCAATCCGGGTAACCTCGAACACCCCGCGGGTCAGGGTCCCGGTTTTATCAAACACAACCGTATGCAGGTCGTTCAGGGCATCCAGATAGTTTGCGCCCTTCACCAGTACGCGACGCCGGGAAGCCCCCCCGATGCCCCCGAAGTATCCAAGCGGGATCGACACAACCAGCGCCCAGGGGCAGGAGATAACCAGCACGACCAGGGCCCGGTATATCCAGTCCGAGAAAGCTGCATCAGCCAGCAGCAGCGGCGGCAGAACGGCCAGCACCGCCGCAATCCCCACAACTATCCTGGTGTAGGTACCTGCAAAGCGGCTTATAAACCGCTCGGTTGGGGCCTTGCGTTCGGAGGCTTCCTGCACAAGCTGCAATATTCGCGATACCGAAGATTGGCTGAACTCCCGGGTAACCTGGATGTGCAAGCGCCCGCTTTCGTTGATATATCCGGCAGCAACCTCGTCTCCAGGACCAGCACTGCGGGGAATCGACTCGCCGGTAAGCGCGGAGGTGTCCAGGCTGGACTCCCCGGAAACCACATCTCCATCCAGCGGAATCCGCTCGCCGGGCAGCACCTCGATGATCCAACCGACCATTACCTCTTCCGGGGCAATGAGTTCCGGTTCCCGGGATTCACGCAGAACCCTGGCCTTTTCGGGACGCAGGTTCATAAGGGCTGCAATCGAACGGCGCGATTTATCCACGGCAGCGTCCTGAAAAAACTCCCCGACCGAGTAGAACAGCATAACCGCCACCGCCTCGGCCGGCTCGCCGATTGCAAATGCTCCAAGGGTTGCAATCGTCATGAGGAACATTTCATCAAAAACCTTGCCGCGGAGTATATTGCGTACCGCGGTGCGCACCACGGTCCAGCCGACCAGAAGATAGGCCAATACAAACCCGGCCCACTGGATGTAGACAGGAAGCATTCGGCTGCCGGCTATTCCCGCTGCAAGCAGGGCAAGGGACAGGGCAATACGAAGCACATGCAGCAGATTGCTGCTGTTGATCAAGCCGACAGCTCCCTTCCGGGATTGATCGTCGCGCGCAAAAAGCGGCTGCCCCGAGCTCCCGCAGCCGCAACCGTCCGAACCGCATGAGGTTTCCTGTACCGACAGGTCCTGGTTACTCTTGAACATGTACAATCTCCTTTTCAGTAAGGGGCTGCAGCTGCGCACCCTCGGCGTAATGAGCCTGCGCTGTGCGAATGAGGCTGACGACATGATCATCGTCCAGGGTGTAAAAGACCTGTTTGCCGGCGCGGCGCCCGTGTACCAGGCGATTGAGACGCAGCAGCCGCAGATGGTGCGAGACCGCCGGCAGCGACATATCCAGCAGATACGCGAGATCGCAGACGCACAGCTCCTGCTCTGACAACAGATACAGGATCCGGGTACGCGTGTCGTCGGCCAGGGCGCGAAACAGCTCGGATAATCCTGATGCTTCAGCCATCCTGCGTCGCAGCGTCGGCTCACTTTCCGTACAGTGCAAGCGATACTCGCTGCATACATCATGTGCGGACATATTACCTCCTGTTCTTACTCTACAATTAAACGTTTGCTTAATTGTTGTCAAGAGAAATTATTTCAATTCTGCTGTTCAGAATCGCACCACACAGTCGTCCGTTAGTCGGATACCTACATAAATGTATGTATTGCAGGAATTCCGCTTCACTCTTGCAAACTATACACATCATTCGTAGTCTAAATAATGATCAGTTGGAGCACATGCAACAATTTGGCCAAACCGTAAAATAATGCTGGATTATGGCACAATTTATGCTAAACTGCTCCAGGACACCGTCAAAACTTGAGGAGGTATTTATGGTGACAATCAAGAGGACTCTCTTAATCCTTTCGTATACTGTGCTTTTCCCGGCGATAACAGTCTTTGCCGCCGGACAAGGCGAGGCAGCCCCAGACTCAGAAGTCATTTCCGCGCGTCTGGCTTCGGAGGAGATCGAAGGTGATTTTATGACCGTATGGGCGGAAAACTTTGCCGACCACATGGCTGAGGAAACCGACGGACAATTCCAGCTGGATGTATATCCTTATGGAACCCTCGGCGATAACCGCGACATTAATGAACTGGCACAGATCGGCGTGGTAGAGTTCGTTTTTTCCGACTTTGCCTGGATCAGTGCCTTCGTTCCCGAAGCACAGGTTCTCTCCCTGCACTACATATGGCCGCGCGAACGAATGCCCGAGGTTCTGGAATGGGTCGTAAACGAGGGTGAGATCATGGGCTTCCTGGAGGAGGCATTCCGGGATAACGGTTTAGTGCCGCTGGGAATCGTATACGAGGGCTGGCAGTGGATCACCTCACGGGAACCAGCTGTTACCCTGGATGATCTGAGCGGACAGCGAACCCGCGTCATGGGATCACGCCTGCTTGTAGAGGACTATCTGGCGTACGATATGAGCCCGACCCCGATGTCATACGGCGAGATATACAGCGGACTGCAGACCGGTTTGATTGATGCTCAGGTACAGCCGCTGTTTGCCAATTACAGCATGAAATTCTACGAGGTAACCGACTACTTCACCCAGATTTGGGCCGAACCCTTCCTTGGTATCCCTACCGTGAACATGCAGTTCTTTGATAACCTTCCGCCGGAGGTGCAGGATCTCATGATGAGCTATTTTAAGGACAATATTATTGAGGCTGCCGACTGGATTGATGAGCGAAACGCCTCGGACCGTGCAAAGATTGAAGAAGAACGCCCGGACATCGTATGGACCGAGTGGGACGATTCAGAGATAGCCGAGGCGCAAGCCCTTGCCCAGACAGTGTGGAGCGATGAATATCCGGATATTGCCGGTGACGGTGCGGTCGAAGCCCTTGAAATCCTGCTGCAGGATATCGAGAACGCAAAAACCGCGCTTGGGATGGAGTAAAGAACATGATTGATAAACTCAAAATAGCAGGACACAAGATCATACTGGTCCTGGACTGGTTTGAGGTTACGATTATTGCAGGCAGTATCGCCGGGTTGGCGATACTGCTTATTACCAACGTAATTGCCCGCACCTTTTTCACCAGCCTGTACTACGCAGACGAGGTAGCCCGGTTTCTGATAATACTGACCACCTTTGTCGGCACCAGTTATGCTGCACGAAAGGCCCGGCATATTCGAATGGGGGCGTTTCTGGACCTTATGCCCGAAAAACTTGAAAAGGTCTTTATAATTTTTATTTCCGTATTCAGCGCTGCGGTGCTGTTTTATATGGCTGCCTTCTCTTTCCAGTATATGAGTCAGATGCGGCTGCTCGGACAAACGACATCTGCGCTGCAGGTACCCTATTGGCTGTTTATGATTGTCGTGCCGATAGGATTCGGCCTGGGGGGATTGCAGTATGTGCGTACCGTAATCAAGAACTTTACAGAGAAAGAGGTATGGCTCTCGGCTGATCAACAAAGTGAGTACGATGAGGAGATTGTACATGGATACTAACACAGGAGGCATACATGGCTCTGCTTGGAATTAGTATGCTCGCAATGCTGCTGCTGGGATTCCCGTTTATGATTGTCATACTCGGATCCCTGCTGCTGTATATTTCCATTACTATGCCGGTGTTCAACTATACGGTACTGGTACAACAGGTAATCAACGGGATTTCCCCGCCCGCGCTGGTCGCGGTACCGATGTTCATCCTGGGAGCCAGCATAATCAGCTCCGGTGAATCGGCAAAGAAGCTGATTCATATGGTTCGAACCTTTGTCGGCCATATACCTGGAGGCCTGCCGATAACCACCAATATCAGTTGTGCCCTGTTCGGGGCGGTATCCGGCTCGACACAGGGTACGGTTGCGGCCATCGGTACGACCATGCGCCCGATGCTGCTGAAAGCAGGCTATAACAGCTCATTCTCGCTGGGGCTTATAATCAACTCCAGCGATGTCGCCCTGCTGATCCCCCCGAGTATCGGATTCATTGTCTACGGGGTTGTAACCAGCACATCAATCGGCAAGCTTTTCCTTGCCGGGATCATTCCCGGACTATTAATCGTACTGCTGTTCTCCATCTACTGTGTCATCTACAGTAAAATAAAAGGAGTCGGGGTACAGACCAGATCCTCCTGGAGCGAGCGATGGGAGGCTGTCAAATCCGGAATAATGGTCGTAGGGTTCCCGCTGCTGATTGTCGGTGGTATCTACAGTGGTGTATTCAGCCCGACCGAGGCATCGGCCGTAGCAGTTATCTACGCTCTGTTCCTGGAAGGGGTCGTGTACCGTACACTGAAATGGAAAAGCCTTGTTCAGTCGGCCCTGGATACCGGTATCATCACCGGTGTCGTGTTCGTCCTGGTCGGAGCAGGCCAGGCATTCAGCTGGTTCATCAGCTTTCTCAGAATACCTCAGCAGGTTATGCCCATGCTCATTGGAACCGACCCTACCCAGATGCAGATAATTATTCTGCTCGTAGTTTCATACTTCGTAATGTGCATGTTTGTAGACCCGATTGTGGCAATCTTCGTGCTGAGCCCGATCTTCCAACCATATATCACCAGCCTGGGCATAGACCCGGTATTCATAGGTTCGCTGGTCGTGCTGCAGGCTACCATCGGATCGGCAACCCCGCCGTTCGGCTGCGATATATTCACCGCCCAGCTGATATTCCGGCGGCCGTACTGGGAGGTAATCAAGCACACCCCGCCGTTCACACTGATTGAAATCGGGGTAACCGCCTTGATAATCATCTTTCCGCAGATTGTCCTCTGGCTGCCAAACTCGGCGCTGCTGTAGCAGTACCCGAGTCCCGGCTTGTTTGCGCTACCCTAGGTGCTTGCGCAGAATAGCACCTAGGCGCGCAATCCCTTCTTCTATCCCCGCAATGTCGACACAGGAATAATTCAATCGCATCGTATGTGCGCGGCGTCCATCCACATAAAACGGATCCCCCGGTACAAAGGCCACATTCCGGGTAATAGCAATATCGAATACCTCACGCGCAGATACTCCCTCCGGCAGCACCGCCCATAAAAACATACCGCCGTCCGGGTTTGAGCACTGCACCTGTACCGGAAACTCGCGGGCAATCGCTGAAAGCATGGCATCCCGCTGCTGTGCATATGCATCGCTGATGATGCGAATATGCGCATCTATATCGTTGTCAGTCAAATACTGATACAGGACCCGCTGTGCGAAATTATTGGTGTGCAGATCAGCCGCCTGCTTGGCCACAGTCAGCTTTTCAATGAGCCGTTCCGGGGCGGCAATCCAGCCGATCCGAAATCCCGGGACAAAGATCTTCGAGAATGATCCCAGCAGAACCGTCTGTTCGGGAAGCCGGGCTGCATAGCTGACAAACCTTTCGCCCGAAAACTGAATCTCGCCATAAGGGTTGTCCTCGACAACCAGGGTCCCGTATCGGGCAAAGACTGCGGCGGCTTTATCGCGATTACTGTTGGAGTGCGAGATGCCGGACGGGTTCTGGAAGGTTGGTACGGTATAAAAAAACTTCGGCCGATGCTGCTGCAGGCTTTCTTCCAGCGCTGGAATATCCAGACCGGAAAAGTGCAGCGGGACCGGGCGAAATCGCGGCCGATACAGCGCGAAGGCCTGGATTGCACCCAGATACCCCGGTTCCTCCAGCCCGACCGAATCCCCGTCATTCAGCAGAATCTTTGCCAGGAGATCCAGACCTTGTTGAGATCCGGCAGTGATTAGTATATTGTCCTCGTGAATATTCAAATTCTGCCGCTCTTTATAGCGCCGGCTGATCCAGCGGCGCAGCTCAGGAAATCCCTCGGAGGTTGCATACTGCAGAGCCTCGGCCCCGAACATATCGAGCACATGTGCCGAGGCATCCTTTACTCCCTGAACCGGAAACAGTCTACGGTTCGGCAGTCCTCCGGCAAAGGAGATCACGTCGGGACTGACAGTTGTCTTGAGTATTTCCCGAATAAACGACTTGGGAACATCCGACATGCGATCCGAAAACTGGGTATTCATACTAATGCATCCTCCGAAATGAGTATAACGTAAATCTGGTAATGTGAATTAAAACCTAATACACTATATACAAAGCAGGAGAAAAATGCACATCCGCATACAATTTCGCCGCACAGAAATTTGCCTCCTGTTCTTCACCCTCTTGCTCTCTCTGTGTGTATCGGCTGTCGGTCAGGAGCTCATTGTCGGGATTTACGACAACAGTCCGAAGATTTTTATGGACCAGAACGGCGATCCCGCAGGTATTTTTATCGATCTTCTGGAGTACACGGCTGAACAGGAGGGCTGGGAGCTTGAGTATCGCACCGGAACATTCTCGGCTCTCATGCACCAGCTGGAGCAGGGACAGATAGACATCCTCCCCGATACTGCCTACTCGGACAGGCGGGCTGAGACAGTGCACTTCAGCAATGTGAATGTAATCGATGACTGGCTGCAGGTGTTTGTTCCGGATGGTTCAGATATATCACTCGTACGAAGTCTGGAAGGAGCCGATATCGCAGTGCTGGCGGGTTCCCGGCAGCAGCAATTCATGCAGCACGAGTTTCGTGATCTGTACCAGATTGATTATTCGATTATCCCGTTTCCGGATTATTCCATGACCGAACAGGCAGTTATATCCGGCATCGCAGACGCCTTGGTTGCCTCCCGTTTCTATTATTTCTCACCGGAACGAAATCCCGGGGTAGTTCCAACCAGTATTATTTTTGCACCCTCCATTAACGTATTCGCATTTCCGGCTGACATACCCTCCAATATCCCTGAAAGGATAGACTCCCATGTTGCCCGGCTGCAGAATGAGCCCGGATCTCTGTACTACCGGAGTCTGGAGACCTGGCTGCAGACTGATCCCGACAGTTTCCCGGTCGGGATTGCCTGGCTCCTGGGCGTCGCTCTTTTATCCCTGATAGGCCTGGGAATCTTTATTCCATTGCTGCGTAAACAGATACGGGCCGGACGGTACAAACTGCAGGAAATGGATAAACAGCTGCAATACAGCGAACACAAGTATCACGAGATTTTCAATGCCACCTCGGATGCAATAATTATCCACGATGCACACAGCGGCGATATACTGGATATGAATCAATCCGCGCTGCAGCTCTACGGCCTTTCCAGTCAGGATGGAATCAGGCATCTGACGGATCTCGGTCATGCGGATGAAGACCACCCATTTTCACTGGCAAAGCAGCATATCGCTCATGCCCGTCGATCCGGATTCCATCAATTCGAGTGGCTGATATCACGGAAGGACGGCACCCGCATATGGACTGAGGTGGGCCTCAAGGCAGCAACAATCGGGGGATCCACGCGAATCATTGGTATAATCCATGACGTTTCGGCGCGCAAACAGAACAAGGAAGCCCCTCACCATTGAGTCATGGAAAAGG
>CAZANF010000144.1:0-7664 GCA_964486425.1 uncultured Spirochaeta sp.
CCCGGCTTGACCAGCCGCCATTGGAAGTAGGTCATATACCGGAAGCATTGAAGTATGTGCCAGTGGCGTTCACTGCGGCTGGATGAAAAGGTCGAAGCCAGCTCCATGTTAAAGTGCAGCAGCCTCAGCGCGGCCAGCAGGTTGCCGCTGAATATGGCCAGTTCGGTCATGGTGTTCAGGGCGTTGGTAATCTCTTCCACATAGCGGGGATGAAACTCGTTGATCAAAAGCTGTACGGCCTGAATGCTGCTGTTCAGGCTGGCGGAAAAGTGTCCGTCTACCATTTCGATGTAGGCGATAGTGTTGTGAATTTTGGCGACTTCCAATGGTGTTTCGCTGTGATCGCTGTGCAGCAGGGCGCGCTGGAGCTGTTCGACCGCCTCGGTAGTCATCCCCTGCATCTGGTATATCGCGCCGAGTATTCGCCTGCAGTTGAACATCTCCTGCACGTATCCCATTTTTCGGGCCATGTCCAATGCCATGGCGATTTCGCGATGGGCCTGGTCGAACACGGATTCAACCCCCATATGGTAGGCAAGGCCGCGGTGGGCCTGAATAGTGAGGAGTTCGCCGTATTCCTGCGATATTGCCAGTGCGCGGCGATAGAATACCTGGGCCGGCTCCTGCAGATACTCGCGGTTCTTGCTGAGCAGGTCACCCATCTTGAGCCAGAAGAAGCACTGGATCTGCGGGTGCACATTCATGTTCTGCTGCATGACCGACGGAGATGTATTCCGGCACTGTATGTAGGCATGCTCGAAAAAACGACTGGCTTCATCCAGATAGTTATGATCGTAATAATAGGCACCGATTCCCAGGTTAAGCACGAACAGCAGGCGCTGATCCACTTCGCCGGGTTTTACCAGCTCGGCCAGGATCTTGGGGATCACCTTGTCCACGATTTGCGACCGCGAGAGCATGAGCCAGGCCCATTGGCGGGCTTCCAGTTCTGCTTCAGACGAGAAGATGGTGTGCACCAGGCGATGCTGGTATTCCTCGACCGCGTCGCAGAGATACACCCGCACGATTTCCTTCATGGAGAGGTTTCTGTGTAATAACTCCTCACGGAATTTTTCTCCGGAACTGTATACTGCATCACCGGGGTCCGGCCAGCCGCAGCCGTCGAAGTTATCCGCCCATACCCCCAGCGGCAGTTCGGCTCCGCTCCAGCAGTCCAGCGAGATGGACATCGAAATATTCTTTTCGTGACAGATTTCAATAATGTGTCCGGCTAGCGGCAGAAATGACTGCGGCAGATAGGAGGCGTTCCGGATCCGGATACGCAGGGTTCGTGTGCTGTGTTCACACTCCGGGTTTCCATTGGACTCAAGAATGTCTTTGGCTAATGAAAATACCAGCTGCATAAGGTCACGCAGGGTATTGCGCACAATGCCTCCGGGTGCTTCAAGCAGCATGAGCGATCTGACAAACCCGGAGATGCGGGGATGCATGTACATCTCCAGCGCGCGCTGCTGGGCAAGAGGTGATCTATGAATGCGGCGCATGGCGTCGTCCCGGCCCCCGGTTGCGGTGAGCAGCCGTCGTACCACCCTGTCAAAGGGGTAGAATGGAGTCCGGGTATTGTACGCTTTTGCAGAAAATGTGAAATCCACTGTGTGAAGAATACGCCTCTTTGCAGAAAAACGCAAATCGACCGGGGCATTATGTTTGGGTAGGAACGGAGGCGGCGGCGGCCTATCACCTCCGTCCCCGGCTTCAGGCTCTTCGCCTCCGTCCCCGCCTCGGCGGCCGCCGGAGAGGCCGGTCGCGGCGGCCGGCAGTCCGCCGAGGGCTGCCACTCCTACACTTCGCGCTGGAGGTCTTCGACCCGCTCCAGGGTTTCCCAGCTGAAGCCCTCGCGACCGAAGTGGCCGTATCCTGCGGTGCGCAGATATCCGGGCAGCAGCAGGTCGAGTTCGCGGATAATCCCGGCCGGGCTCAGGTCAAATACCCTGGGGATAGCCTGCTCGATCCGGTGTTCGGGGACGGAGGCGGTGCCGAAGGTTTCCACCATAATGCTCACAGGATCCGGTACCCCGATTGCATAGGCCAGCTGGACCTCGCAGTTGGTGGCCAGTCCGGCGGCGACAATGTGCTTGGCGACCCAGCGGGCCATGTAGGCGGCGGATCGATCGACTTTGCTGGGGTCCTTGCCGGAGAATGCCCCGCCGCCGTGGCGGCCCATGCCGCCGTAGGTGTCCACAATAACCTTGCGCCCGGTGAGTCCGGCGTCGCCGTGGGGGCCGCCGATAACAAAGCGGCCGGTGGGGTTAATATGATATATGGTGTCGTTGTCCAGCAGTCCGGTGGGTTCCAGTACCGGCTTCACAACCTCGCGGATAAGCCGTTCGCGCAGTTCATCATACCCGATTCCATCGTTATGCTGATGGCTCAGTACCACGGTGTGAATACGCACCGGCCGCCCGTCCTCATAGGCCATAGTCACCTGACTCTTGCTGTCGGGACGCAAAAAATCGATGCTGCCGTTCTTGCGCAGTTCGGCAGCGCGCTGCAGGATTCGATGCGAGAACATGATCGGGGCCGGCATAAGCTCCTCGGTCTCGGTACAGGCATAGCCGAACATCATTCCCTGGTCGCCGGCGCCCTGCCGGCCTTCATACAGCTGGTTGGAATCCACCCCCTGGGCGATATCCGGGCTCTGGTTGTGTATGGTATTCAGCACGGCCATCGACTGGTAATCCAGTCCATATTCGGCATGGGTATAGCCGATGTCCTTTACTACCTTGCGGGCGACCTCCTGGATATCCACATAGGTTTCGGTGGTTATTTCGCCGCCGACCAGCACCATGCCGGTGGTGGTATAGGTTTCACAGGCTACATGGCTGTGCGGGTCCTCCTGCAGGCAGGCGTCCAGCACGGCATCTGATATCTGGTCGGCTATCTTGTCCGGATGTCCCTCGCTCACCGATTCCGAGGTGAACAGATATGGTCGTGTATTCATACTTTATGTCCTTGTGCGTTGAATTTTCAATTATCAGTCAGTTCTCAGTATCGATACGCATCATCTTTGAATGGTCCCTCGGGCGAAACCCCGATGTACTCGGCCTGCTCCGGGGTCAGCTTTGTCAGGTTCACCCCGAGTTTGGCCAGGTGCAGGCGGGCGACCTCTTCATCCAGCTTCTTGCTGAGCACATACACCTTTTTCTCCAGGCGTTCGCGTTTTTTCCACAGGTCGATCTGGGCCAGTGCCTGGTTGGTGAAACTGGCGCTCATTACAAAGCTGGGGTGCCCGGTAGCACAGCCCAGGTTCACCAGCCGGCCGTTGGCCAGCAGGATTATGCTGTGTCCGTCGGCGAATACATACTTGTCAACCTGCGGCTTGATCTCGATATGCCGGATATCCGGTTCAATCTCCAGCCGGGCAACCTGGATCTCATTATCAAAATGCCCGATGTTGCAGACGATTGCCTCATCCTTCATGGCGCGCATATGCTCGATGGTGATAATATCCTTGTTGCCGGTACAGGTCACAAAGATGTCCCCCTGGTCGATTATCTGCTCCAGGGTCTTTACCTCGTAGCCCTCCATCGCCGCCTGCAGGGCGCAGATCGGGTCGATTTCGGTTACGATTACCCGGGCGCCCATGCCGCGCAGGCTTTGCGCACTGCCCTTGCCGACGTCTCCAAAGCCGCAGACAACGGCTACCTTGCCGGCGGTCATGACGTCGGTTGCGCGTTTTATGCCGTCGACGAGGCTCTCGCGGCAGCCGTACAGGTTGTCGAACTTGCTTTTGGTAACGCTGTCATTCACGTTAATGGCGGGAAACAGCAGGGTGCCCTCAGCGGCCATGCGCTTCAGTCGGTGCACCCCGGTGGTGGTTTCCTCACTAACCCCGTGCATGTCCGCGGCGACCCGGTGCCAGCGCTGCGGATCCTCGGACTGAACCCGCATAAGCAGGGCCTTGATTATGGATTCTTCGCTGCTCTCACTGGGATCATTTACCCAGCTTGAACCGTTTTCCAGCTCATAGCCCTTGTGCAGCAGCAGGGTAGCATCCCCGCCGTCGTCTACAATAAGCTGCGGGCCGAGCGCCTTGCTGTGGTCCGCCGAATTTCCGCTGGAGGGAAACGACAGGGCCCGCAGGGTGCAGTCCCAGTATTCCTGCAGGGTTTCACCCTTCCAGGCAAATACCGGCACCCCGCGCGGGGCTTCGGGGGTGCCGCCTGAGCGTGCCGGGCCGACCACTACCGCCGCAGCGGCGTGATCCTGGGTGGAATAGATGTTGCAGCTGGCCCAGCGCACATCCGCACCCAGTTCTACCAGGGTTTCAATGAGTACCGCAGTCTGCACGGTCATATGCAGGCTTCCGGATATACGTACACCATCCAGCGGCTTGTCCTTGCCGTATTCCTGCCGGACAGCCATGAGCCCGGGCATTTCCTTCTCGGCCATATCCAGTTCTTTACGGCCCCATTCAGCCAGCTGTATATCGCGTATTTCGTAGTCGGTTACCAAATCGAATGCGGCAGTACTCATGTCATCTCCTGTATGTTATTCCTGGACCATCTGCCTGTAGGCTTCAACGTCCATCAAATTGTCTATCTCTGATTCATCATCTGCTTTAATGCGGATGATCCAGCCCTTGTCGAACGGGCTTTCATTTATCAGTTCGGGTGTGTCGCGCAGGGAATCGTTAACCGCGGTTACTGTTCCCCCGACCGGCATGTAGACGTCACTGGCGGTTTTCACGCTCTCCACCACCCCGAAGGCCTTGCCTGCAGCAATATGCTCATCGATCTCCGGCAGTTCCACAAATACTATGTCGCCGAGTTCGTCCTGGGCAAAATCCGAGACCCCGATAATATACTCGCTTCCTTCCTTCCTGATCCACTCGTGATTCCTGGCATACTTTACTTCCGCGGAAAATTCCATCCTTGGCCTCCTGATTGCATGTGTAGGCAATATTCTGAAACATTTTCCACAGATTGTCCACACTGACCCGGGTATACCGTTTTTACAGCCGGTCTGATATATACGGGAAAAACTGCTGTTTCGGGAAGTTATCCACAGTTTCCACACAATAATTACCCGGAAAATCAGCCGGGTGATAAAAAAACGCCGTATATAAAAATACGGCGTTATTTATTCAGATGTTATACACAATTATTCACTATTGCTGTTCATATGCACGGTGAAAAATTCGCACCTGTTTATACAGGCCTTCACCCTCACTTTTGGTACCGATATCATTAATATTATTCAGTGCAGTGTGAATAATCCGGCGCTCGAAAGGGTTCATCGGTTCCAGCAGGCGCGATTTACGGGTATTCATTACCTGATCTGCGGTTCGCTCCGCCAGCTGGATCAGCTGCTCTTCGCGGCGGCCGCGGTAGTTCTCGGTGTCCAGAACTACCTTGAAATCGCTGCCGACCAGGCGGTTGGCCACCACATTCACCAGCACCTGCAGGGCATCCAGATTTTTTCCCTTGCGGCCGATAATAATGCCGGCGTGTTTGCCGTCCAGCCGCAGCGCCAGTTTCCCTTCCTCGCGATACATAATAACCGGTTCCATCGGGGCGCCCATCCTGGCGGTGACGTTACGCATGAAATCGATAATTGCTTCCTCGTAATCAGCCGCCGGCTCGTCGCCTGCAGGTGTTCGTACCGGCGCAGCCGGCTTTTTTCCCTCGGAGCGGGCAGCAGACTGCGCCGGGCGAGCAGCCGGCTGTGCCGGACGGGAATCGCGGCTTTTTTCAGCCTGTGCGGGCTCTTCGTGCAGATGTACCCGAATACGCACCCGCTTGTTCAGATTCAGAAACCCGCCGCGCTGGCTGTCGACTATCTCGACATCGAATCCCTCGCGGCCCAGACCAAGGTCCTGCACCGCCGCATCAATGGCATCCTTTTCGGTTTTACCTTCATATTCTCGAACTATGGTTTTGCTCATTTCCTTTTTCTCCCCTGATTTCCACCTCGGGCCTTCGGAGGAAGCTTTTGCTGCGCTGTTTCAGCAGCAGCATGCTGAGGATGTCCCTGACGGTATTTGGTTGTTCCCAACTGCTGTACGACCGACAGGATATTGGTAATTATCCAGTAGATCAGCAGACCCGAGGGCATGTTATACAGAATAAAAAAGAACATGATCGGCATAAAGGTGGTTAACAGTTTCGCTTGTGAGTTGCTGCCTCCACCTGCCGGCTGGTTAAACCGGCCGAACAGCAGCTGACTGCCGACGAACAGAATGGGCAGCAGACGAATATCGGTCCATCCCAGCAGCGGGAGCGTGAAATGATCCCCGAAGTAGAAGATGGATTCCGGTGCCGAGAGGTCCTCAATCCAGCCGGTGATAAACGTCGCTCCGCGCAGGTCGAAGTCGTTGTTGAACAAGCCGAACATGGCCAGCAGCAGCGGCATCTGCAGCAGCAGCGGAAAACATCCGCCGAGGGGATTCACACCCTCTTTTTTGTACAAGGCCATCATCTCTGCATTGAGCTTTTCCGGCTTGTCCTTGTACTTCTCGCGCATTTCCTTGATTTTGGGCTGCAATGCCTGACTTTTGGCGTTGGACTCGAAGCTTTTCTTGGTAAGAGGCCACAGCAGCAGCTTTACCAGCAGGGTCATTATTACAATCGCCACCCCGTAGTTCGGTACCACGCGGTAGATAGCCTCCAGCAGGGCTTTCAGGATGCCTTCAAACCATCCCAGCAGTCTGCTGTCCATAACCTCTTCCAGCTGCAAACCTGAAACTCCCAGGTCATTGTCACCGGCATTGTCATAGCGCCCCAGGGTGCTGCTGATTTTAGGTCCGGCATAAAACAGCACCGAATCGGCATGTCGTGAGCTGCTGATCGGCGGACGTACCAGCGACAGGGTATGATCGGCATTCAGCGGGGATTCCGGCCGGGTATCAAACAGAATGCGGTAATCGGCGGTTCCCGGAACGGCCAGTACCGCAAAGTACTTCCCGTTGATTCCGGCCCAGCGAGGACGTTCTTCCAGCTGTTTGAATTCCCCCTGGTTCAGGTTTTCATCGCGCTTCTTGCTGTTGTCCAGATAGCTGAAACGCCGGTAATCGGTGCGATTATCCAGCTCCTCAAACCTGGGCCCGATCTGCGGACCGTAATGCAGGGTATAGGCTGCATTGTTGATATTCAGGGGAATCAGCTGATTCACGCTGTTTTGAATCTCGGTTTCCACCCGGAACAGATATTCGCCGGGGGCAAAATGGTAGCGGCGAATCACCCTGAACTGAGGGTTATCTCCGTACTGAAAGTCCCGGTAAAACTCGAATGTATGCTCATTCCCGGTATTGCGCTGATAAAAGGTATCGTAGATTACCGGCTGCGATTCATCTCCGAACGAGAGCTCGAATGCAGCGCGCCCGTCGGGATTCGCCATAACCATGTCGACCGGATCGTCCCCGTCGTCATACTGCAGCAGCTGCAGCGAGGTTACCCGCGCACCGCGGGGATCGAAGACCACCCGCATGACATCGTTCTGATATTCGAACTGTTCAGCAGACGGGGGTGCCTCTTCGCTCTCAGAAGCGACGGCCTGCACCCCTGCTTCTGCGGAAGATAGACTGGTGTCGGCTTCCTCATCTACCTCCTGCTGCATCTCCGAATACGATTCGTCCGCATAGCTTTGCGGGGCATCTGTTTCGGTGGCGGGAAAGAATATCCCTTGTAAAACAAAACTTGCAG
>CAZANF010000145.1:0-7638 GCA_964486425.1 uncultured Spirochaeta sp.
ATCCGACCTTGATATACTCTGCGATATTCTGGAACATCGTGAAACCCTGCCCCCGGATGCCAGTATAACCGAATCAGCATCGGTCTATATTGAACGCAACTCCCAGATAAATCCATGGCACCTCACTTCCTATCTGCTGCACCGTGGATCACAGCTGGTATTTGCAACGCCGGAACAGGAACGCCGACGTTTCTATAGACTGAGCAGGATTACCGTGTTCCGTCCGGATGCCCGCATTCCGCACGGCAAATCAGACTATTACTGTTTTCTGATGCGGCAGCTGTTTGTTACGCATTTCGGCTATCTGCGGCAGCAGATCGGGCGTAAACCGCTGCTGGACCGGTTGGTGTGCGACTGGCACGACAACCTCTTCTCGCCGGCATTACGGTTATACGAGCGACAGGAGCTTACAAAACCATTTCCGGTAGTATATATGCGCTGGATGAAAGACTGGCAAAAGCGTATATTAAAAGAGACAAAAAAACTCGGGTACATCCGAGAGATTAACCTGGAAGACAGCTTTAAGGAGTTTTTAGCATGCAACCCCAAACTCGAAGCATCAAACTCATGATCAGCGGCCGCGTTCAGGGCGTCGGCATGAGGTATTATTTAGTCGGTAATGCACGAGGGCTTGGTCTGGTCGGCTGGGTACTTAACCGTACCGATGGTCGTGTTGAATGCATGGCACAAGGAGACAGCAGCTCTATTGATCAGTTTATCAATGCCGCCCGGCAAGGTCCTCCAGCCGCTCGCATTGATGATATCCAGGTTTCGGACACGGGCCACCAGCCGGATCTGAAGAGCTTTGAAGTGCGCTACTGATACTACACGTGATCTATGCCCCAGGCTGGAGATTTTCCGACAAAATCATTAGACTAATACCACATGTTATTTTCGAGGAGAGGATATGCAAGCAGATATTGGACTGATCGGTTTGGCTGTAATGGGTCAAAACCTGGTTCTAAACATGAATGACAACGGTTTTACCGTAGCCGTGTTCAACCGTACCCGCGAAAAAGTCGATCGTTTTGTGGAAGGTCCCGCCGCCGGCCGTAAAACCATAATTCCAGCAAAATCGGTGGAAGAATTCATTTCCGCACTTAAGCGCCCGCGCCGCATCATGCTCATGGTTAAAGCCGGAGAGGTTGTCGATAAATTTATCGATACCCTTCTGCCCCACCTGGAAGCCGGCGACATTATTATCGATGGGGGCAACTCGCATTATCCGGACTCAACTCGACGAACAAGAGAACTGGACGAGAAAGGGATTCTATTCGTTGGTGCCGGGGTTTCCGGGGGTGAAGAAGGGGCACGGCGCGGCCCATCGATTATGCCCGGAGGGAATCCGGCTGCCTGGCCGCATATCAAGGATATTTTTCAGAAAATTGCCGCAAAAACCCCAGACGGCACCCCATGCTGCGACTGGGTGGGCAAAGACGGCGCCGGCCACTATGTCAAAATGGTGCATAACGGAATCGAATATGGAGATATGCAGCTCATCAGCGAGGCGTATTTCCTCATGAAACATGTGCTGGGTCTGTCAAATCAGCGTATGCACGACATCTTTAACGGATGGAACAATACCGAACTGGACAGCTTCCTTATTGAAATAACCCGTGACATCCTGAACTACCAGGAACCCGACGGCGGCTATCTGCTGGACAAGGTGCTGGACGCGGCCGGCCAGAAGGGAACGGGGAAGTGGACCGGGATTAATGCGCTGGATGCCGGTATACCTGTCACCCTGATTATCGAAGCAGTGCTGGCTCGCTCCCTGTCGGCTCTCAAGGATGAACGAGTACATGCATCGAAGCTGCTGAAAGGTCCGGAATCAAGGTTTACCGGGGATGAAGACAGCTTTGTCGAGGACATCCGCAAGGCATTGCTTGCCAGTAAAATAGTATCCTATGCGCAAGGTTACATGCTGATGAAGCAGGCCTCGGAGGATCATGGCTGGGATATTGACTACGGTTCGGTTGCACTTATGTGGCGTGAAGGCTGCATTATCCGCAGCAGGTTTCTGGGCAATATCAAGGAAGCATACGAACGAAATCCCGCTCTGCAAAACCTGCTTATGGATGATTATTTCAGCTCGCTGATTCACCAGGCCCAGGATGGATGGCGAAAGGTCGTCGCCCAGTCGGCCCTCTCCGGAATACCGGTTCCTGCAATCTCGACAGCGCTATCCTTTTATGATGGATACCGCAGTGAACGTTTATCGGCGAACATGATTCAGGCACAGCGAGATTACTTTGGCGCTCACACCTATGAACGGACCGATAAGCCGCGGGGAGAGTACTTCCATACAAACTGGACAGGATCCGGTGGAGATGTCGCAGCGGGAAGCTATAACGTATAGCAGGCGGGCGCGAAACCGGCGCGCCACAGCAGGGGCATCATAGCTGGGCCTGTCGCCTTTCGCGGTTCCGCAGCAGGCAACTGCCTGCCGCGGGATTACTGCATCCAGCCGATATCGCCGTTCTCGGCCTGTACAAGGCGCAGTCCGGCATAACTGCCGAGTTCCTGCACCCGGCTCCCCGCCGCAACTGCGGCCACCGGCGCCAGGATCCCGCCGACCCGTTCATGCAGCAGCTGCTCTCCATCTACAGCAATTTCCTGCTGCAGCAGCCCCTGTACATCATTGGCCGGCACTATTGCCGACAACGGGAGAAATCCCCGGACCCCGTCCGGGGCAAGAACCTGCACGTAACCGCCCCACACGCCCACGGCCTGCAAAACCGTGCCTTCACGCAGCTGCAAATCGCCCCGGCGGCTTGCCGGAATCTCGATGAGTGGATAGGCCGAAGACGGCAGGCCTTCTCCATCACCGTCGGTAACGGCCGGGCTCGGGATTATCGAACTGCGCTGGCCTGGATACGCCAGCAGGCCGACATCATCCCGGTTAAGCCGTATATACTCGCCCAGAGCAAAATTCAATTCATCAGGAGGAGCGGGCCGGGTATCCAGCGGCACAATGAAATACCACGGATCTACCGGATTCCGCCACCCGCCTTCATAGATTCCAATATGTAAATGCGGTGGGGTTGTTATGGCATTTCCGCTGTTCCCCATGGTACCGATTTCCGTACCAGCCGGTATGTCCGTACCCTGCAGATCAAAATCCTGATCCTCCAAGTGTGCATAATACAGCATCAAGTCTCTATCCTCATCCACCAGGCTTACAATCTTGCCGCCACGGTCTCTCTGCCCTACACGGCTCACCCGACTATTCTCGGAGATGGTCACCAGCGGGGTGTGACGCGGAGCAAAGATATCTACACCGTGATGGATACGCAGTCCTCCGTCCCGCGGTGCACCGAATACGCTCCAGATGGAAAGGTAATCTGTGCCAGGCACCGGCCAGGATAGAGCTGCATCCGCAGTAATCCTGACCCTGAACTCACCGCCCTCCAGTACCGCCGGCTGCAGGCGTATAAGATAGAATCGATGCTGACGGGGTTCAAAAAAGAGCTCGCTGCTACCCGACTGTATCCCGCCTGCACTGACTGCGGGTTCATACTCGCCGGTGTTCCACGGTCCTTCGGATACTGCAGCATCGGTCTGAGACTGAGGCCGATACTCCTGCGGAAGCCGAAAGGCATCCAGAAAATACGAGGCATTCACCGGCCCATCAATCTGTATATCCAGTCGGTGTCCGCGAAGCCCTTCGACAAGATAGTATGCGGCCTGTGGTTCACGCGGATCCATAAGGCGGCGCTCCTCAAAGGGAGTTGCAACCAGGATCGGATCGGAGGAATCAATTTCACCAGCTGCGGACCAGGCACGGCCAATTTGTGTATCGGTCATACCGAGAGTGGACATTGTACTTAGATAATTACTGTGCGATGCATCAGGTTCATATTCCTCCGGAACTGTCTCTTCCGGACCACAACCGATGACGACCAGTAATACAAGCAGTACCAATAATAAACGAGTAAACATATCGAGAATATAGCAATCAGGACCCGAAAGGCCAAGCCGTCAATGGGGGATCAACGCTCAATCAGCAGATAGGTAATCTCGAACGTTTCCGCAAGCGGTATAAGCAGATTCATGATCCGCCGCGCAATATCCCGTCCGTCCCCGCCGATTGCGGATACGGATTCAGCGATTCGCTGTTCAAATTCTTCACGCGAGGCGCGTATGCCGTCTGCCGAGAATGCGACCACCTCGGCGCGCATACGCACCGAATCACCGGTACGGTAATCACCGGTTATCAGCACCGGAATGCCGGCAGTCTCGTCACTCAGTATCCCGATTCGATAACCACCCGCCGCCAGCGGAAATATCCGGTCGAGGGTGCCATTCACTTGCACAGTTTTACCGGCGTAACCGGACGGATTATTCTGAATCGTACGTATGCTGGTAGAACATCCTGCCAGCAGGAGAATTGCAGCAAGCGCAGCTGCCGCAGTCACAAGTTTGCGCTTCATACCGTCGTCACAAATCATACCAGCAACCTCCCCTGAATCGGCAGATGGAACTTCCCGATTACCGGATCCTGCTGCACCTGCAGCATCTCCTGCGCACCGCGCAGCAGTTCCTCCGTCGTATTGATATCAATGCATTTATCAGTAATCGACAACCCGTACTCGAGCTCGGCGGGATCGCCCAGGGTCTGGCAGCCGGGTTTCAGAAAACTCTCCAGCATGAAGCCTTTAATGGCTGCATTTCCGACCACCCGCTGCCGCACAACCGATTCCAGTACCATGCTCTGGCGCATGTGGTCCTTGCGGCTGTTCCCATGACTGCAGTCAACTACAACAGCCTCCGGGAGTCCGGCCGCCCGGAGCAAACTGCGGGCATCTTCAATATCCTCTTCATGGTAGTTCGGACCTGATCGTCCCCCGCGGAGAATCACATGCGAAGAACTGTTTCCGGTGGTACGCAGCACACAGGTGCGTCCGGCCTCATCTATACCGATAAAACTGTGCGGAGCAAAACAGCTGGCCATCGCGTTCACTGCCGAATCAATACCCCCGTCGGTGCCGTTCTTAAACCCTACCGGCATGGACACTCCGCTTGCCATCTCGCGATGTGTCTGGCTCTCGGTTGTCCTGGCGCCAATGGATACCCAGCTTAACAGATCTGCAATATACTTCGGTACAATCGGGTCCAGCATCTCGGAACCGGCCGGCAAACCCAGCTCGTTAACCTGCAGCAGAAGCGAGCGAGCCCGGCGAAGCCCTTCCTGGATATCGTAGCTTCCATTCAAATGGGGATCGATGATCAATCCCCGCCAGCCCAGCTTGGTACGCGGCTTCTCAAAGTATACGCGCATCACGATACAGATATCATCCTTTACCGCCTCTTTTATCCCGGCTAAACGCTGCGCATACTCAAGCCCGGCTGCAGGATCATGCACCGAGCACGGACCCACAATCGCCAGCATCCGGGAATCATGTCCGGATAGAATTCTCTCTACCGCAGCGCGTCCTTCCATAACTGTCTCACACGCCTTATCAGACATGGGAAACTCCGCTACAAGCTCCTGCGGCGAAACCAGTTTCTCGACACCTGCTATTCGTAAATTCTCGGTACGTACCATGGGTACAGTATATCAAAAACCACCCACCGGCGCAATCAGCAGGACACGGCCGCGCCTTCAGTATTCATTGCTGGAAACAGGGTGAGTCTGCATGCATATTCTTAATCCCTGCTGTACATACTTCACACCACTATGCTACCATCATTTGCTATGGATCTTTATGAACGCATTCGTTCAACGGCCTCCGAGCAGTTCTCGCGTTCAGGCGGACCAGGCGGACAGAATGTTAATAAGGTAAACACCCAGGTTACCCTGCGCATACCAGTCAATGAACTCGGTCTCACCCAGGATCAACTTGCCAGGGTCCGGGAACATCTTGGTAATCGCATCAATGCCGTCGACGAACTCATTATTCACTGCTCGGAAACCCGCAGCCAGAATACCAACCGCGAGGTGGCCGTAGAGCGGGCTGCAGCACTCCTCTCCCGTGCCATCCGTCCCTCCCGCAAGCGACGGCCGACACGTCCCACCCATGCCTCCCGTGAACGCCGGCTTCAGCATAAACGCGCCCGCAGCGAACAAAAGCAACGGAGGCGGGGGCCAGTCTCCGAGGAATAACGCACCCGCCGGAAAAGCCCTCCTTTTCATTTTAATACAGCAGGCGTATATTAAAGAGAGTGAGTGCTCTGCACACGTCGATGAAAACATTCACTCCCTCGCGTCTTACACGCAGATATATCTATCTGCTGTCGGTTTCTGCAGGGCTGCTCAGTCTGGTGTTCTTTCATGCATCCATTACCTTCAGGATTAATACCACCAATATCAGTCTTCCATGGGCGATTGTCTTTCCGGTCATTATCTCGCTGTCTTACGGACCGCGATTTGGCATACTCTCGGGATTAGCAGGCGGCAGCTGGTTTCCCGTTCTACTGTGGCCGAGCGACGGTTTGGCGAATATTACCACCGCATTGCTGTTTACTCTCTACTATGCTGCGGTCGGCACCCTTTCGAAGCGTAAAACCCGTCAGCGGGGAAGCAGGTTCTACCGGAAACTCTTCCTGTTCCTGCTGTGGTTTATTCCGCTAATGTCGTTGTATTTTCTGCTGATCTTCCCCTTCGTACTCTCATTCAATCCGCTCCTCCTGCAAGGCGATACTGTTTCTCATATTGATGTATCCCTGCGGTCAAGCTTTATCCTCAAGGACGGATTCATCCTTATCCTGCTGACTGTGCTTGCCGAAACACTGCTCCGTCTGCCGTTTCTCCGCCGTTTCTTGCGTTTGCGTCCGGCCTCCTTCATGCACATGAATACACGGCTGTTCACTGTGAGTGTGGGCGGCGGGCTGGTATTCTGGTTGATATACTTCATTCTCTCATTCCTGCTTATCAACGGCATAATGCCGGCAATCCGCCCCTTCATGCACCTGTCTCTATTGATGGTTATTACCGCAGGCTCAATCGTCGCCCGGGCCCTTATTGCATTCTCTGAAAGAATGTATATCACCAATGTCGCACTGCAAGGCAGCCGACGTCAGCTGCAGGCCGCGCTTAACGAAAAACAGCTGCTCATCAAGGAGCTGTATCACCGCACCAAGAATAATCTGCAAACCATCAATTCCTTGATATCACTCAAAACCAGCGAAAGCAGCAGTGAAGAGGTACACAACCTGTTCGCCGATATAGAGAATCAAATCAGCGCCATGTCTCTGGTCCACACCAAGCTCTATCAATCACATAATCTTTCAAGTATTGACCTGCAGTCATATATTCAGGAGCTTTACGACCTCATCTCGCAGGGGTATGCCGCCGCCAACCGTGTCGACTGCAAGGTGCATGCACCGGATGTTTCCATGCCGTTAAACATGGCGATCTTTTGCGGTCTTATCCTGAATGAACTGATTACCAACAGCTTCAAGCATGCGTTTCGGGATAACCGACGGGGAAATATACAGATACTGGTTCGCTTCGGGAGCAATTCTTCCTATATCCTGCGGTATTGCGACGACGGAGTCGGGACGGCTGAACCGGAACGTCTCTCCAACAGCAGCGGTATTGGCATGAGCACGGTATCCTCACTGGTCGAGGATCAGCTGAAAGGCAGTCTCCGGATTGAATCCGTTAATGGATTAGCCTATACCATAACCTGGCCG
>CAZANF010000146.1:0-7638 GCA_964486425.1 uncultured Spirochaeta sp.
GGGTGGGTTGGGAGCCGGGAGAGGGCTGACCGGGCAGCTTGACTATCGGGATCGGCGCCGGATCGAGCGCGAACCTGGAATCTGGATCGATGATGAGCGTGTGCAGGCCGGAGGCACAGTCCGGCTGACCGGTGACAACCCGCTGCGGGTCCGTCTGATCGGTACCGGCGGCGGAGCCTCCGGCGACAGCTTCAGCAATGTACGGCTGGAACCGGATCCGGGCTTTCTACGACTCACTACTTCCAGCGATGTGATTACCATCAACACTACCGGCGAGGGACAGCTGGATGACGTGTATCTGTATGCCGAGACTCGGGAGGGTATCGAGCTGTCGGCAGGGCCATTCAATTTTTCTGTGGATAAGACAGACCCTGAGATTGAGCTGAATCAACCCACCGGTCCGGATATTTCTGGTAACTCACTGCTGGTCTCCGGTACTGTCAGTGACGGCAGTGGTATTCAGCGAGCCGAGGTTTCGATCAACGGCGGCAGCAGCTTCGAGCCTTTGCAGCTTCTCGGCAGCGGGGAGGAGCGACGTTTTTCCAGTTCGTTTGTCCTGGGCGACAGTCCTCAAACCGGCTATGCCGTGGTGGGCCGTGTGTGGGATACGCATAATAACATGGGCGTGGTACGCCGGGTGGTAAACTGGGCGGAGCAGCTTCCGTTACCGACCGGGGAGGAGGCCGAGGGTCGCCGCAACGATCGACCCGAAATCACTGTGCTGACACCGCGTGATCGCGGGGTAATGCAGCAGTTACCGCAGATAGGCGGGGTTGTTACCGATCTTGATGGTACAGCGTATATCGAGATATCGATCAACGACGGTGAGTTCAGACGGGTCGAAACCTTTCCCGACCGGCGCCACCGACAGACCTTCCTGGTTGACTTGCCGAATCTGTCGCCGGGCGAGCACGAGATACGCATTCGTGCCGCCGACCGCTATCAGGAGCAGGAACTCAGCCGTGAACAACGGGTACGCTTCATCCTGACCTCGGGCATGATGGATATCGAACTGCGGCAGGCCGGAGAGTTGCCGGCTTATCAGGGGTTCTCTGTGCCCTTGGGTGAGCGTGTTCCTGTGACCGGGATGGTACGTAATGGTGAGCGACTGGATACACTGAGATGGCGGGTGAACGATGGCGACTGGAATACGCTGCGTACCTCCTCCAGCGATTCCGTTCAGCTGGCGCAGGATTTCGAGATCCCCCTGCCGGACAGCCTGCTCTACGGGGTTCATGTCCTCGAGATAGAGGCCGTCGACAACGAGGGGCATGAGGTGCGACGGCGGACAGGGTTTGCGGTCAGAGATCTGCAAAATCCGCCGCTGCCGGAAAATTCCCTGGAGTTTAATGACCCCTTTGTCGGTATCAATGAAATTGAGATCATCCAGGATCGAGCCGTCATCGGCCGGTTCCTTGGACGACCGATTCGCTCGGTTGAGCTTATCGGCGGGGATGGACTGTTTGCCGTGACCGAACGCGATAACCTGGTGACGCTGCAGCCGATTCAGCAGGGGGTCACCGATGAGGTTGGTATTCGCATCGTGACGGTGGATGGTGTGGAGTACGAAACACGCATGCGTTCGGCCAGGGTTGATTATGGTGATCCGGAGCTTCAGATCGCCGGTCCGCATGACGGGTTCTATGCCCGTGACATCGTGCCCCTTGGGGGTAGTCTCACCGATGAGGTAGGTCTGCAGGGGCTGTACTACCGGGTCGGACTGGAAGGCGGCTTTACCGAGATTCCGATTGAGGTTGAGGCCGAACAGGACGACACCGAGACAGATGAGGCCGAGATAGACGACTCCGAGACAGACGAGGCCGAGCAGGAAGCGCCGGAACCGGGAACCTTCAGCCGCAGCATTGATCTGACCGGAACCCCGGCCGGTCCGGTGCATGTGTTTGTACAGGGTCGTGATCTGACCGGACGGGTGGTGGAGTACTGGCTGCCGGTCGTGTACGATCCGGCACAGCCCGAGATTCGCTTTGTGACGCCACAGCCAACGGATGTTATCAACGGTCTGACCAGTGTGATCGCGCGGGTTGAGTCACTCAGTCCGATAACAGAGCTGTGGTACAGCCTTGACAGCGGGGAGGAATTCGAGCGACTGCCGGTCGGTAATACCATTGATCACGAGGTGGATTTCTCGATCCTGTATCAACAGGAGCAGGATGTTGTGTTCCGGGCAGTGGATGAGGCCGGTAATACCGCCGAGGCCGTGCCGAGCGTGCAGATCAGCCTTGAGGACGACCTGCCGGTAGTCGAGATCCAGATACCGGAGGACGATGCCATAATCACCTCGGACTTTACCATCAGCGGAATGGCCTTCGATGATGACGCAGTGGAGGAGATCTACTGGAGAATCGGAGATGAAGAATTCCGCCGGCTGCCTGGCGGCAACAGCTTTTCGGTGGACATGGCGCTGCATGATTTGACTGACAACGAGCATACAATCGAAGTCTACGCAGTGGATTACTACGGATTGCGGGGCGAAACCGAGAGCCGAACCATACGTGTGAGTCTGCAGGAGCCGGAAATCTACATGGACGCTCCGACAGTGGAGGAAACCAACCGCGAAACGGTGACCCTGGAGGGACGGGCCGAGGACGAAAACGGAATCCAGGTTGTGCTGGTATCGCTGGACAACGGTAACACCTTCCAGCAGGTACAGCTGCATGATGTAGAGCAGGAAGTCGATCTGAAGGAGGATTCCCGGCAGGATTTCGATGACCCCGCCGATCCCGTCGATCTCGGTGAGGTCAACGAGGTCGGTGAGTCCGATGAATCTGGCGAGACAGCCGATTCCGATCAGGCCGATGAACCTCAGCAGGTCGAACGACGCAGTATAGAATGGAGCTACGATCTGGACCCCACTATCTACGAGGATGGAACCTACTCTATTCAGGTAGTAGCGATCGACTCTTATGGTATCCCGGCCAACTACTTTACCCTGGTAAACATCGATAATACCCCGCCGAGTATGAACATTGCGGTGCCGGAGGACGGTAATCTTGTATCCCAGGAGTTGCGGCTGAGCGGGCGTGTTGAGGACAACATCGGAGTCGAGCTGTTTATGCTTGAGATTGAGCCGATCAATCAGGAGGGTGAAACCCGTACTGTACATCTCCCGACCGCTACCATTCTGCAGGAGACTGTGGATATCAGCGAGCTTGAGGAGGGCTGGTACAACCTGCGGTTGACAGCTGTTGATGCTGCCGAAAACGAGCGGGTCATTGCCCGGAATGTATATGTACAGGATGATATTGAAAGCTCCTTTGTGAGTCTGTTGTTCCCGCAGGAAGGTGCGGATCTGACCGGTATTGTGGTTGCTGAGGGTCTTGCTATCTCGACAGTACCTGTACGAAGGGTACAACTGTATTTGAATGATGAGTTCCTGGACTCAGCCGAGGTGAATTCGCGCGGTTATTTCCGCTATGAGGTCGACCCGGTTGACCTGGCGAACGGCGACAACCTGCTGCAGGCCTATATCGAGCCGGCCGCTGGTGAGCGGATTGCCTCCAGCCCGCGTGTATTCGAGTTTGCTCGCCTTGGTCCATATGTAACCCTGAACAGCCATCAATCCGGTGACTTTGTCTCGGATCGACCCTGGGTCGCCGGTGTCTCCGGCTATGTACATGATCATAATGAAGACGATCGTGATAACCGGGATGCCCTGAGGGAACGCCGGGTGGAGAGAGTACAGGTAAGCCTCGATATCGGTCGAACCTGCGACGATGCTCGTGGAGGTGCAGAGTGGCGTTACCGGATAGAAACAGAGGATATACCGGATGGACCTCTGCCTGTTATTGTGCGAGCCGAGTTCGAGAACGGAGAGACCGCACTTACCAGAAGCATTCTTACGGTCGATAAATCGCCGCCGGACATTACCTTGCTGGCTCCGCACGAAGGAGCGTTGCTCAACACGCGGCTGCGGTTGACCGGGGTCGCCGAGGATGAGCATGGAATCGAGAATATCCAGGTTGCATTGCGCGAGGGCGATAAATCCCGATATGCCGTACCGGGGTTCGTACAGGGTATGTACTTCGACACCCATTTCAGGGGCCTGACATATTTCCAGCTTGGACTTGGATTCACCTTTTTCGACGGTAATGTCAAGCTGCAGGGACAGTGGGGGCCGACACCGGAGAAAACCCCCGAGGGCTTTCCGCAGCGTTTTGCGGGGAACTTCTACGGTGGCAAGCTGTTGGCAAATGTCGCTGCCCTGCCGTTCAACACCTTTTTCGGGCCCGATTGGGAATTCCTGTCACTGAATGTTGCACTGGGGGCTACATTCAACTATATACAGCTGTATGAACCGATCGTTCCATCGGGAGGTACCGTGGTCAATGAAGTTACGGGGTTGGTACTGAGCGCGATTGTGGCTCAGATAGAATTTCCCAAGGTAACTCTTTCGGACTGGAGTGCTTTTAATGCGTACTCATTTTACATGGAGCCGCAGGTATGGTTTATCCCGTCGGATGCCCGTCCTGATATAGAGCCCAAGATCACATTCGGAGTACGTGTCCAGCTGTTCTGAGACAGGGGCGGCAATCTTGTCTGTGCTGCAGTGGCGGTAAAAAGATAAAAAAATATCGATACCCGGTTGACTCTTTATGAGCGATCGGGTATTTTTCTGTCTGTAAAGCGATAAAAAAATATCGATAAATAAAGGGCGCATGGCGGTGTAGGGCCGCCGGAACCCAAGCAATACAGCAGAGGAGGCAGACATGGCCGATACAGCAAAACAGCAGGTGCAGGAGCTTACTGCAGCAGAGGTATGCGATCAGGTAATTCGCCGGGTTGCAGCAGCGCAGAAGCAGTATGCGAACTACACCCAGGAACAAGTGGACACTATTTTCCGAAAGGCGGCGATGGCTGCCAACCTGCAGCGTATCCCGCTGGCACAGATGGCGGTTGAGGAGACCGGCATGGGCGTGCTGGAGGACAAGGTGATCAATAATCATTTTGCCGCTGATTATATCTATAATACCTACAAGGATACCCAGACATGCGGGATCGTTGAACGAGATACTACCAATGGGATCACCAAAATCCTCGAGCCGGTGGGGGTAATAGCCGGGGTAATCCCGACCACCAACCCGACCTCGACGGCAATCTTCAAGACCCTGCTGGCACTGAAGACCCGTAACGGGATTGTGCTGTCACCGCATCCGCGGGCCAAAAGGGCAACGGTAGCTGCCGCGCGCACCATTCTGGAGGCTGCGGTTGCCGCCGGGGCGCCCGAGGATATCATCGGCTGGATTGAGGAGCCGAGCATCGAGGCAACCAATACCCTTATGCAGCATCCCGAGACCAACATTATCCTTGCTACCGGCGGACCCGGCATGGTAAAGGCGGCTTACAGCTCCGGGAAACCGGCCATAGGTGTAGGTGCCGGGAATACACCGGCGGTAATTGATGAGACGGTGGATCTGCAGATGGCGGTGTCCAGCATCCTTATGAGCAAGACATTCGACAACGGCATGATCTGCGCCTCCGAGCAGTCGGTGGTAGCCGTCGGCGAGGTATACGATGCGGTGCGCGCCGAGTTTCTCAAGCGGGGAGCCTACGTGGTGAACGCGAAGGAAAAGGCCAAGCTGGCGGCGTATGCCTTTCCGAACGGCAAGCTGAACGGCGAGGTGGTAGGACAGAGCGCCTTTACCATTGCCATGAATGCCGGTTTCGGGGTGGATCCGCATACCAAGGTGCTTATCGCCGAGTGTGATGCGGTCGGGCATGATGAGCCGCTCTCGAACGAGAAGCTTTCACCGATTCTGGCACTGTACCGTGCTGGCGACTTCGCCGATGCGGTTGACCGGGCGGTTTCGCTGGTTGCTTTCGGCGGATTGGGACATACCAGCTCGCTGTATACCAATGAGCGTAACCGGGACCGAATCGAACTGTTCGGCGACAAAATGAAGACCGGGCGGATCCTGGTCAACAGCCCGGCGAGTCAGGGGGCTATCGGCGATCTGTACAACTTTAAGCTGGCTCCGTCCCTTACCCTGGGATGCGGCAGCTGGGGAGGAAACTCGGTGAGTGAGAATGTAGGGGTGAAGCAGCTGCTGAACGTTAAGACCATCGCGGAGAAGCGCGAAAACATGCTGTGGTTTCAGGTGCCGCCGAAGGTCTACTTCAAATACGGATCCATGGGCCTGGCGCTGCGTGAGCTGCAGGGCAAGGAGCGTGCGGTCATTGTAACCGACCGGCCGCTGTATAACCTTGGCTATGCCGAAAAGGTAACCAAGGTACTGGATGAAATCGGTGTCCGCAGCCGGGTGTTTGCAGACGTGGACCCGAACCCGACCTTGAGCAATGTGAAGCAGGGTCTGGCGGTAATGGAAGAGTTTCAGCCGGATGTGATTATTTCCCTGGGCGGCGGATCTCCCATTGATGCGGCCAAGATTATGTGGCTGCTGTATGAGGACAACACCGCCTCCTTCGAGGGGCTGGCGATGCGGTTCATGGATATCCGCAAGCGCATCTATACCTATCCCGTACTGGGCAAGAAGTCGATGATGGTTGCAATCCCGACCACCAGCGGCACCGGGGCCGAGGTTACCCCCTTTGCGGTTATTACCGACGACGACGGAATGAAGCATCCTCTGGCGGATTATGCATTAACCCCCGACATGGCGATTATCGACGGGGAGCTGGTGATGAGCATGCCGAAGAAGCTTACCGCATGGAGCGGACTGGATGCGTTGACTCATGCCATGGAAGCCTACGTTTCCATTCTGGCGAATGAATACACCAGCGGTATGGCTCTGCAGGCGATCAAGATGGTGATCGAGAATCTGCCGGCGGCTTACCTGAACGGCGATACGGATGTGAAGGCACGCGAGAAGATGCATAACGCCAGCACCATTGCCGGAATGGCCTTTGCCAATGCCTTTCTGGGAATATGTCACTCGCTGGCGCACAAGCTGGGGGCACGCTTCCATGTACCGCACGGCTGTGCAAATGCAATGCTGCTGAACCATGTGATCAAGTTTAATGCGACCGATGTTCCGACCAAGCAGGGAACCTTTGCGCAGTACACCCATCCAATGGCCAAGCAGCGCTATGCCGAGATTGCGGATTACCTGGGACTCGGCGGCAAGACCGAAGACGACAAGGTAGAGAACCTGATCCGAAAGATTGAGGAGATCAAGCAGATATGCGAAATCCCCGCCAACCTGGAGGAGTACGGTTTGAACCGCCGCGAGTACGAGGCCGCGCTGGATACCATGTCGCTGGAGGCGTTTGACGACCAGTGTACCGGTGCCAACCCGCGCTATCCGCTGGTGGAGGAGCTGAAGCAGCTCTACATGGATGCCTTTGAGCGCAGCTGCTGAGATCTGCGCGCGCAGCGCGCATAATAACCGGACTGCGCCCCGGGGTGCAGTCCGTTCACACAGGTGAAAACCGGAGCCGGCGTTGCCGGACCGGCGATCATAAACGGGCGGCGGTCGCGGATTCCACAGGGATTCGCGACCGTTTTTTATGCAGAAATTCGGCGTAGTCTGTATATATCTCCCCATCCAGGAGTATGGTTGCATGCCCTTTGTCATACACCTTGAGGTCTTGTATTGAATTGACGCTGGCGTAGCGCTGTATTGCATCAACCGAGGTCAGCTGATCATACCTTGCAGCCTG
>CAZANF010000147.1:0-7403 GCA_964486425.1 uncultured Spirochaeta sp.
CGCTCGGTACCTGATTCTTTATGTACACATACTTGGCGTCCTGCCCCCCGATCTCGAAGATGGTATCCACCTCGGGATCAAAATGGGTCGTACCTACTGCATGTGCGATTATCTCGTTATACACCGCTTGGCTCTCTAAAAAGACCCCCAGTATTTCCCGTGAACTTCCGGTGGTAGCAGCGGTTGAAATCATAATCGGTGCGTCGCCGATCACGGCTCTCACCTGCTTGTCGATCTCGCGAAGGCATTCCTTCAGGGCTGCAACCGGATCACCATGCGTACGCCCGTAATGCTCGGCGACAATGGTTTTTTCCTCCATGTCGATGAGACATGCCTTGGTGGTCGTGGAACCGCCGTCGACACCCAGCACATATTCACCGCCCGGCTTTACCGTTCCACGCGGGGAATCGAGATATGTCACCCGATCGAGCTGCGGCTTCAGGCTGCCGTAGCGATCAAACTTGACCCGATGCGGCAGCAGCAGATCATCTGCCGGCGGCATCGCTGAACCGCTCTCACGGGCCAGCCGGGCAGCGCCGTACGCCTCGAAAAAGGGTGCGATTTCGGGGATAATAAACTCGATTTCGGGAATCTTTTCGCGAAGGGAACGCAGCATGTGCGGGTTCTGTGTGACCCCGCCGGTGAGCAATACCTGGCCGGTATATATTTTGGCACGACGAAGAAAATCCGCAACCTTGCCGGCCATAACATCACTCATGGAAACTACAATATCGTGCTTGGTTGCCTCGCCCTTGTTCAGGCGATGGGTACAATCACTTTTCATAAACACAGAGCAGCGCGCCGACAGCGGCATAACCTTGCACTCATGACTCACCCCGGCGACCTGATCCAGGGTCATATCCATACGGCCAAGCTGCTGCTTGAAGAACTCACCGGTTCCCGAGGCACACTTGCTTCCGGAAAAACTGGTAACAATACGAACCCCGTCCTCCAGGGTGTACACAACCAGATCCTCACCGCCAAGAGATACCACTGCATCCGGTTTCACCTGTGCTTCGGGATTCCGGCTTGCGGCACGTTTCTCGGCTAATCCCTGCAAGGCGGCTTCTACACAAACCGGTTCTACCGTATTTTTCAGTTTGAACAGAAAGCGGCCTTCGGTGCCGGTCACCAGCGACGAAACCCCTTCAGCCGAGCCCATCTCATCAAGAATTCTTACCGCTGTTTCTGCAAACTCCCCGTCATGAGGAACAGCAGCACTAAAGAGTATTTTCTCGCCTTCCAGCTGTACAACCTTTACGCTGGAAGAGCCCACATTAATACCAATACTGCGATTCGCAGCATGTGATTTTTGCATATCCTTCACCTCAATTGAGGATTATAGCGACCATACCCGGAAAAGTTAAGCTACCGGCGTTTATCCTCTGCTTTTATTCAAACCGGGATGTCGGTCTCATAGATACACACCTGATCCCGTCCGTGGTTTTTCGCATAATAAAGCGCCGTATCCGCCCGATGGATCAGGGACTCTGTAGATTCTTCCCCAATCGAGGATTCGGCAATGCCGATACTCAGGGTAATAGAAAACTCGTGTTGATGATCATCGGTAAACAATGTTTCCTTTATCCTGCTTCTCAGCCTCTCGGCAGGTATGCGGGCATGCTCGGCACTTGTCTCGGGAAGAACAATGATAAACTCCTCTCCGCCATACCGTCCGATAATATCGTTCTCACGGAACAATCCCTTTTCACGCAGCATATGTCCAAGCTTTCGCAGCACCATATCTCCGGCAAGGTGCCCATAGGTATCGTTTACTGCCTTGAAATAATCGATATCCATTATGAGGCATGAAAGCTTGCCGATGTGGTCCGCCAGTTCACCGTTCGGTCGTCCATCGAAATCCTCCGGGGCATCCTGAGGGATATCCGGCACGGAGATTCCCGAAGTATTGCTGAGCCGCCACAGGTTTCGCTGCGCTCGCTTGGTTTCTGCTTCCAGGCTCTCCAGAAAGGCCCGCCGGTTCAGCAAATTGGTGAGGTAATCCACCCGGCTGATAGAATGGAGTTCCTCATTCAGTTTCTCGATTTCATACTTCTGCCGCTCTACGATCTGTGCGTCGATAATTGTTTGAAAGGAATCTGAAATATAGGAATTCAGGCGATATGCCATCTGCTGCTGCGCAAACAGGCTCCGGATAATAGACACAAGGTTTTCAGTCTCGGCTGCAGTCAGCTCATCGGGCGACGCAACGCAAAAGAACTGAACTGAGGGGCGCCTCATCGAGGTGATATCAGGCGGCATGTTGGCGGAATCAGTAATCAGAAGCTTGAGGTACCCGCAAAGCACATCTTGCTGCTCGCCTAACCCTGCATAGTCTTCTGCATCTGCCACAAGCAGATGGGATATACCAGCCGAGGGTGCCCTGGGGACAGACCCCAGGGGAATCGTTTGAATATCGTATCCATTCAGCTGCATCAGCACCTCTTTAATCCCAAGGTACCCGGTAGCAAGCAATAACTTTTCCATTCTTTTTTACTCCAACGCATTCAACCGTACGGGATTCTTTCAGGCGAGTCAAGGAACAGTATATCTCTCACGCGGTGTTACATATACAGAACAATATTGGAGGCTGAAATGAAAGTACCAAAACCCTGTATTCCCTGTATGCAGATCTTGCTGTCTGCTGCCGTGATTCTTCTCACCGCAGGCTGTGAGTTTATGCCGCTGCAGTATGAACAACCGTTTTCCCGGAGTTACGCCGCGAGCGAAGGAACGCTTGTGAGCGTCCATAACATCTCGGGTCAGATTACTGTCCGGGAAACCGCCGGCAGCATGGTGACGATAGAGGGCATCAAACGGGGGCTTACACAGGAGGAAACAGAAAAGATCCGTATCGTCGTCGGGACAGAAATCATCGACAATAAATCGGGGGACGAGATTTTGTCCGTCACCACACTGTTTAACGGAGATGACCCTGAACTGGCAGGAGTCGATTACACCATATCTGTTCCAGCCGGAATGGCAATCGAGATTGCCGGCCGCGACGGTGATGTCCGGATTTCCGGTGATATACCGCTCCGCAGCCTAAAACTGGAAAACGGGAATACCGTCATCAAGTCTGCCCGAAGCGCAGAGAATCTGAACATACTCGATGGAAACCTCGAGATCCGGGATACGACAACGGTTGGAAATATCCAGGTTGAGGACGGGGATATTATTGCCGAGGTGCGCAGTGTAACCGGCAACCGTGTTATTTCTGCTGAATACGGATCAATTACCATACTCGCAGACAGGAATCTCAATGCCAGGATCACCACCGAAGTAACCGGGTCCGGCTCGGCAGTTAACAATGCGGTTACCGCAGGTACACCATATCAACTGGGTTTGAAAACAACGCGGGGAGATATCACGGTCAACCAGCTCTAGGCGGCATTTCCGAGCCTCCTATGCTTGCGCGTTTTCCGGAACTCGACTAAAGTTTGCCCTAGGAAAGGGGGCGGATGTGTCGTTTGCAACCGGAAAACGCGTACTTATTACCGGTGCCAATTCAGGGATCGGGTTTGAAACCGCACGAATTTTATCTGCATACGGGGCTGAGGTAATCATGGTATGCCGTAACCGCGAGCGTGGTGAGCGGGCGCGCACGGAAATCCTGAACCGTGACCCGGATGCAGATATTACCCTCTTTATTGCGGATTTATCATCCAGGGCCTCAATCGAATCCCTGTGTGGTGAACTGCACCGCGCATACCGATCCATCCATATTCTGATTAATAATGCCGGTGCGGTCTTTCACAAGCCCTCGCAAACTGATGACGGGCTGGAGCGCACCTTTGCCCTGAACCACATGGGGCCCTTCAGACTCACCATGGGTATCCTTGACCTGCTGCAAAACGCGGAACAGGCCAGGGTAATAACCGTCTCCTCGGAGGGTCATCGATTCTTTCCCATCGACATCGAAGATATACAAAGACCACGCCGCTACAAGGCCTTCAAGGCATACTGCAACAGCAAACTTGCCAATATCCTGTTCACCCGTGAGCTGGCTCGACGCTATGGCAATTCGGGAATCTCTGCGGTTTCACTGCACCCCGGATTTGTGCGGACCAACTTCAGCGGCCTTACAGAAAAGTCCCTGTCCGCCCGCCTGTTTTTGATCTTCGCCCGACTCTTTGCCAGTTCTCCGGAGAAAGGCGCCGCCACCTCGGTATTCCTGGCGGACGCACCCGAGATTACCAATGGTATGTACTATGTAAAAAAGAAACTCCGCAAACCCTCCAGAAGCGCCCGCACCGACCAGCTTGCCTCGATACTCTGGGATATGAGCAGCAAACTCGCTTGACCCGTAGTATACCGATCGGTATACTACGGACATGAAAGAGAAAACACCGGAAAACCGCGAGAGGATTCTCCATGCCGCAGTACGTCTGTTTACCGAACAGGGATACGATGCGGTTGGAGTTCAATCCTTGTGCGAAGCAGCACAGATAACCAAGCCGACCCTGTATCACTGGTTCGGCAGCAAATACGGTGTACTGCAGGCCGCCGTCGAACGCTATGCCGCGGAGTTTATGGCCGAACTGGAAGGTCCGCTCGAATACCGGGGTGATGTACCGGCCTCATTGCAGTCAATTACCGCCGCGATACTGCGAATTACCGCGCACTACCCCGAAGCCGTACGCCTCTTTTTGTCCCTTCGTCACGCCCCGCGCAGCAGTGAAAGCAGACAGGCTACGGAAAACTTCTTTCATGAATTACATACCCGTCTGCGCGGTTTGTTTGCGTCCGCTGCTCTGGACCACGGTAATATGCGCGGCAGGGAGATATCCTATGCGGTATCTTTTCTGGCGACGGTTTTCGGATATGCAGAGCTGGTTATGGACGACCGGATACAGCCGGATGAAGGACTCGCATTCCGTATTATGCATCAATTCTCACATGGTATTTACTCATAAGGAGCAGCACATGACAGCAGCACAATGGCACAGAGATGCCGTCTTTTATCACATCTATCCACTGGGATTCTGCGGCAATCACGGTTTCAGGATGATTCGGGAAAACATCCCGCACCTGCAGTATCTTGGAATAAACACCGTATACCTCGGACCGGTTTTTGCCTCGGCACATCATGGCTATGACACCTCGGATTATTTCCGGATTGATGCCAGACTGGGGACGGAGCAGGAGTTTCGCGAGCTCGTTGAACAGCTGCATGCCGCAGGTATTCGAGTCGTGCTGGACGGGGTATTCAATCATGTCGGCCGCGAGTTTTGGGCCTTCAGACAGCTGCAGCTGGAGGGATCCCGGTCGGAATACCGCCACTGGTTCCGCGGAATCGACTTTTCGCACTCCAGCCCCGAAGGCGACGCATTTACCTATGACGGCTGGGAAGGTCATTACGACCTGGTAACCCTGAACCTGGATCACCCGCCGGTCCGGGAGCACCTGCTGCATGCAGTTACCTGGATGATAGAATCGCTTGGCATAGACGGGCTGCGACTGGATGTAGCCTACTGCCTCCCGAAATGGTTTCTGGGCGATCTGCGTACGCATGTACAGACCCTCCGACCGGATTTTTATCTCCTGGGAGAGGTAATTCACGGGAATTACAATGAGTTTCTGGGGACGGAGCTGCTGGATTCGGTGACCAACTATGAATGCTACAAGGGATTATGGTCTTCACATAACGATAAGAACTACTTTGAAATCGCGCATTCGCTTGGCCGGTTATTCGGCGACGGAGATGCGAGCACAGGTGTATCACAGGGACATGCATTATACAACTTCGCCGACAACCATGATGTAGACCGCGTTGCCTCGGTACTCACCGATCCGTCACATCTTTTTCCGCTTTACGGATTGCTTGTGTCGATGCCCGGTACACCCTCTATCTATTATGGAAGTGAATTCGCGATGTCCGGCAGGAAGACAGGTGGCGACGACGGCCCGCTTCGTCCCGACTGGCCTTCAGTGCAGAGACATGCAGAGCAGAATCCCGTTTCACACCTCATCGATTTTCTGCGTGAATTGCTGATGATACGAAGCGATTCCCCGGCACTCAGGTATGGAAGCTTCCAGCAGCTGCATACAGCTCATCAGCAGCTGGCATTCCTCCGGAGGAGTGAGACACAGCAGGTACTGGCGGCAGTAAACGCATCATCAGAAGAAACCGTCATCCCGCTGCAGGGACTGTCCGGCAGTGCCCTTCGCAGCCTTTTCAATCACGAAGAATACATACCGATACATTCGGGTAACGCCGATCTTATTCTTCCCGGTTACGGTACCGGCCTGTACGAGATCACGGAGTAACCGGGCAAAAGGGTAACCGAATGCGTTACTTTGCGATCTTCACACTGGAAAATGCTGCCGGCAGGGTGCGGATGCGCTGCTTATTGCCTTCGGTGTAGATGATACGCATCTCGACCTTGCCATCTACGGTTCCGTCCGAGGTCTGAATCCTGACCGGAGTGTCCTGCAGTACGGCCTGATATAATCGATCCATTTCCGCCTGATGATTTTTGAGTATGTCGGCCGCATTGCGGCTGCGGCGGCGGCGGGACTTGCGCAGTTCCGGATTCGCCTCCAGGGTCTCCCGAAGTGCAAGAAGACCGGACAGCATTTCGTCGGTTACCTCGGTCCAGCCGATCTTTCCGGCGGAGCCCTTCTGTTTGATATCCTGTAAAGAAAGCTTGTCGGTTTTATTTAACAGGTCGGTAAATATAGATTTAGCAAACAGGATCTTTTCCCGTTGGTCTTTACTTATCTTCTTTTGCTCAAACGCAGTTTCAATTATTGAATCGATTTTCTCATTGTATTTCATATACACTCTCCTTATATGGATTAGATTATAACATAATCAAAAAACGGAAAAGAGTCATGTAAATCTATACATCAGTTCGCTTAATAACCATCATGGTAATATCATCGGCAAATCTGCCGTTGTGTCTCTGCAAATCTCCATTCGCAGCATACCTGCGCACCGCATTCTGCAGAGCCTCAGCTATTCGTTCAGGCTGTTCAGCTGCATTCTGCTCCAGTACCGATGCCATGCGTGGAATACCGAACTGTTCATGCCCGGCATCCATGGCTTCTATGATGCCGTCGGTGTACAGAACCAGCACATCTCCCTCCGTCATCTCGAATTTTCCCTCGGAGGTCGAGCCGTCTACAAACTCCGATATTCCCATATATCCAGTTCTTCGCACGGTTTCCTGGATTTCATGAACAGTTCCATCGGCTGCCCTGTACAGCAGAGCGATCTCATGGGCACCGGCATGTTCGAAGGTATTACCCTCCTGATAGAAATAGTTTCCGGTCATGAACTTGTCGCCTCCGATCCTGTCACGATTTATGGTGCACAAAACCCTGTTCACAATACTGTACAGGGCGCCGGCTTTCAGATGCTGTCCCAGAGATTTGGCCGACTCAATCGCCCCCTGAAA
>CAZANF010000148.1:0-7385 GCA_964486425.1 uncultured Spirochaeta sp.
GTTTTGCAGGTCAGACGCCTCTGTTTTGACCCTGTGGCAGATGGTGATGCTACTCTGCTAATGATATAGACGGCTACGTAGATCACGGAAATACGGCTAGCTGAAATCAAAAAGATTTTGAAAACTGCGGGTGAAAAGCGACAAATCAGAAACCTTGCTGGAAAGCTCACCCAGCGCACGGTGAAGATCGCTGAAACTGGTCTTCATTTGTGAGAATCTGGATTCGACACGGGACTTTTGTTCATCGATCATTCTGCGGTAGGTGATGATTGAAGAGTTGGTACTCTGGATAAAGTCCTGTACGGAGTTCATCGCCTCCTGTACATGCTCCGTAATTCTTGATGTAAGACTGTTCATTTCCTCAATGGTAGCATCCATATCATTCAGTACAGAGGACTTCGCTACCTCGATTCTCGATGCCATGTTGATGTTCTGAAAGCGGCTGATTATTGTCTGGAAGGAGTTAAAGTTGTGCTCGATCTGAAAGACACTCTGTACAAGATCTCGTGAATTATGGGATAGTGATTCTTTCTGCTGCATGGTACTGCGCATTTGCAGAAACAGCGACTGCAGTACCTCTTCGCTGTTCTGGTACCATGAGGACATGAGGGTTTGTGAGTTTGCGGCGAACAGAGTGCTGAGTTTTTCCTGCCGTGCCTTTTCCAGGTCTTTCATAATGAGATGAGCATTCTTTGCCTCATGTTCAAAAACCTCAAGGCTGCGTGCAATGCGGTCGCGGACCTCGGTCAGTACCGTTTTTGCCAGATCCGGCAAGGCAATAAGAAAACTGAGTTCATCCAGCAGTGCTTCCCTGTCATGGGAGGTATTGTCCGTCTCCATCTGCTGAAGGGTGAGTATTACATGGTCTATCGATTGCTTTATAATATCCTGCTGCTGGATTTCCTGCATTATTTTCATTAGCGGCTTTTTAATAGTTGTGGAGTTGTTCCGCATATCACTGAACAGGTTGTGAATCTCGGTTACTCCGTGTCGAAAATCCTGCAGACGTGATTCCAGCTCTGGTTGTATAGAACCGAACAGGCTCTGCTCCCTCTCCCTCGCAGCGGTTACATCGGCACGAAAAACCCGAAAAAGATCTCCAACCTGCTTGCCTTTGCTGGTAGTGTCCTTGGTGAGGGCAATAGTTCTGGCCGCTATACGCTGCAGTTCCTCGGTAATAAAGGAAAAGGCCCGACCGGAACCGCCGGCTTTAAGTGCTACCGTCAGGGCATTGAGCGAGATGAGTTCCATCTGTTCCGAGTCTATCCTGATCCGGTTAATCAGGCTTTCAAGGGTAGAGAGATGGCGGATGCCCTCTTCCATAGCCATGAAGAGGTTATCATCCTCGGTCAGCATAGCTTGAAAATCATCCGAGGCGGTCTGAATTGTTTTGCCGGCAGATGTGACAGCAGCCGATACCGTGGTGTCGCCGGTTCGGGAATTGGTTCGGGAATCTATCGTATGTGCGGCGAGATTTCCGATAAGGCCGGCAGAGGTATCCATACTGCGTTCCATTTCCTGGATGAGTATCGGATACTGTCTGGCAAGAGACAGATATACGCTTTCGGTATGGTCTGTCAGTTCCCGCAGGGTATCAATAAGAGTGTCTCGCAGGGCAACGCTATGCAGTTCCATGCAGGATTATACTTCTTCCTGGATTCTCGTGATGAGCTGGTCGGCCTTTTCCTGGTATTCCTCCGGGGCAATGGCTCTTGCCTCCATTAACAGTTCAACCGCCTCATCGAATCGATCATCTGCATAGGCGTTTACCCCAAGCGCATACAGGGTTACTGGTTCATCAGCACCCAGTTCGAGGGCTGTGGTGTAATAGAAGTCGGCCAACGCATAATTGCCTCTCGAATAGTTAATCAGCCCGAGGTAGTAATATGGAATATAGTTGCCATCCTGCAGATTCAAGGCCTGGATAAACCTTTGCTCGGCACGTCCGTGGGAATCCTCCGCATAGAGCTGGATCCCGTCCTGAACCAGTCCGCGGAAGGTTTGTCGTGTTTCAATATAGAAGTAGAGGTCCTCGGTAAAAACTGCAGGATCTATCCATTCGAAAGCCTGTTCAATTACGGACTGATTGTTTTCGTTCAGGCTGTTGTTCGGGTCCAGGGCGCTGATTGAGTCCCACAGGAGACGGTTATACTCTCGTACCGGGGAGTGCAGAAGAAAGGATACCAGTCCCCAGGCACGGGGGTAAAAATTCTCAAGGTGTTCCTGTGCGGTTTCAACATCTATATGCAGCAGCTGTTCCGGGCTCAATTCATCAAACAGCCCGTTATCCAGCTCGGATTTGAGGGTTTCCAGCCAGGACAGGTTTTCCCTGTAGCTGATCGAATCGAACTCCGGTTCGTAGCGGAGATTCTCGAAGTAGACGGCAAATCCTTCCCGCATCCACAGCGGGGGATTGGGAATGAAGCTGCGCAGAAACTGAATGAATCCCTGGTGGCTGAGCGCCATACGGTTTTCCCTGGTATCATCGGCAACCCCGACCAGCTCGCTTCGCTGCGGATCGGAATAATGCAGATAGACAAAGTCCTCTCGGGGATCGTCTATGAATCTGGAAATGTAATCATCGTATTCCTGCCGGGTGGCGAATATTTTGACCTGCAGGGCATGTGGAAGCACGCTGGGATCAAAGTGAAAATATGAGTTGTAGAAATCGAAAAGAGTGGACAGCTCGACTGCCATCTCCCTGGCATGCTCTTCGTTCACATACGATGTAATTTGATAGTAACCACTATCGGCGGTATATGCCGTGTGGGTGTCTGCAGCTGCGTGTGGAATAATCCAGAGCAGGGCTATCAGGCACAGAACAGTCGGCTTCTTCATTTTTTTGCTACCTCCGCTTTTATCTTAGGTCCGGTTATGACATTGTGTCAAATTACTGCGTCATGAATTACAGAATCTGGTCATCCGGATGCTTGCCGGCGCTTGTCATAACAGTATCAACCTTAATGTGCAGCTCCTCAATAATAATCCCGGTGAATTTTTCCAGATTTTCCACTATATAGCGATGCAGCTGATGGATTGTTCCGGCGAGCTGTGTCCCGAACGGAACCCGCAGGCTCACGTTAAGCCGGTATCCGGCCTTTTCCAGGCGGATAGATACCTTCTGTACATGCAGTTCCGGAGCAAACTCGGCAACACAGTGAAAAACCATTTGTCCGATTGCGGCCTCGGAAATACTGACGGTACCCTTGCTGGAGAAGGCAGGGCGGACGACAGTCTTTTCAAAGATCTTGCTGCGCCGTCGCAGCGGGAGTCCACCGGTAAACAGGATTTTAAACGAGTCCGCCATTATCTTGGGATAGTTCTGTTTCACCTCAATGGACGGGACGGGGATTACATGACGACCGTGGACCTTGCGATGATGAATAGCGGTTTGGATTTCTTCCTCTGTGGCTATCTCCTCGATCCGGATAATCTTTATCGGGTTTGGGAGATCAAGCGCCTGAGTGATGCGGTAGATCATTTTATCAGATGTGCCCAATATCAGAATGTTCTTCAGCGGTTCTTTTTTGAGTGCCTGAACCACCTCCTCGCGATGATCACGGTCGGCGAAGATAGCGGTTTTAACCGCGGCGAGATAGGCATCCTCACGCTTGGCCGAGCGGCCGGCGATAATCTTGTCCTTACGGATGAGCAGTCCATCATCAATCATATGAGAGATGTTGTGCCGATCCATAATGAGTGCAGAACGAAAGCTCTTTCCGGTTCCGCTCTTGCCGACCAGGGCATACACCTGTACGCCTTTCATTTTCCAGAACATATTTCGAACCAGGGATCGCATGGAAACAGTGTAGCTGTTGAGGCCTTTTTTGTACACTCAGGTGCTGAAAAGATCTGCAAAAATCCCGGCAAGCCAAAGCTGTCCGGCTTCTGTTTCATGGGGAGCCGGGGATATTACCGATGCTGATCCGTTGCTGCCTGCAGCCGGCACGACAGACTGCACTGCAGGATCATGGATCATCTGCAGCAGGCGATACCATCGGCGCGGCAGGGAGGCAGTAATGCAGCGTTCTGTATCATGCTCCCATGCCGGCAGCAGCAGTCCTGCGGAATGCAGAAGGAGACCCCGTCCGAGGCTGAGTTCGGGGGAAGGTGTCCCATACTTCGTATCACCCAGCACCGGATGACCCCGCTCGGCACTTTGTACACGAATCTGATGGGTCCTGCCTGTAATCAGCCGCAGTCCAAGCAGCGTGTGTGTATCCTTCGGTTGATCGCTTTTATAGCGGACGGCAGTCCCGAGACGGCGTGCCCGTGTTTCGGCATGGGTGCCGCCGGATGTTCCGGATGTGCTGGTTACAAGAGAACTGCGCTGCAGGTGGTCGCGCCATGTCTCCTGATATCCAGGCGGGAGTTCACCCTGCACGATAGCAAGATAGTACTTGCGTATGGTGCCCTGCTGCATTTGCTCGGAAAACCAGCGAGCTCCGTCGAGAGATTTACTGAAGCAGATAACCCCGGAGGTGTTCCGGTCAAGCCGGTGCAGCGGGCCGGGACGGAAACTGACGGACGGCTTGATGCGTCCCCGGAGATATTTCTGAAGATGGGCATCCAGTGAATTGTCGCCATCATGCACCAGCATGCCGACAGGCTTGCATACGGCAATAATATGGTCGCTTTCAAACAGAACTGGTACGGGCAGGGTACAGGAGTCAGGCGAGGTACCGGAGTCGGCCGGGGATTCGGCGGAGAGCGTCCCGGCAGCATCTGTGGCTGCCCCCGCGGCATTCCTTCTGCCGTCCGGAGCATTCTTGTCCGGGCCGGTCATCCCGGCAGTTCCCGACGGCAGAAGGAATGCCGCTATCTCCAGGATGTCTCCGGCCGAAACCCGGGCATTGGCTGCGGTTTTGCGTCCGTTCAGGCGTATCAGTCCCTTTCGTATGGCGGCGAACATCCCTGAAAGCCCTTCTCCTGCATTAATGCTGCGGAGGATGGTGTCCACCCGCCGGTTGTCGTCATTTTCTCCCAGCTCAAGTTTATGCCATTCCATGCTGAAGGATCTCCGTAAGTTCGTGCAGTGCCGAATCCGGAAGCGGCAAAAGCTGCGGGTCGACTGCAACCCGTATCAGGCGCAGGGTGTCGGTAAAGTCTCGCACGACCTGCGGGGTAAAAACGCTGCGGGCGCTGCTGTATGGAATCCAGCCGTCGGTCGTGTAGACCGGTATATCAACCTCAAAAGAGATGTCTTCGGGAATATCGATTAATACTTGCCTGGGTGAAACCGATCCGCCGGTGTTTCGCTGTAGAACGGCTGCAATCTGTGCTTCCATGTTGATGCGAAGGCTCAGTTCACGCAGTGCCGTATGAGTGCTGTTCTGCGGAGAGAAGGGGAGTTCGCAGACGGGTTTGAAAAGCCGTCGGTTCTGTACATCTGCAACAAGCTTGAATTCAGGGCTGTGCTGCTCCTGCAAAAGGACGAAGAAGCCCTCGTCGTCCAGGTTATACAGCTGTTCCGGCTGCAGGGATCCGCTCTGTAATCCGAGAAACAGGGCTTTCTTGATCATTCCGGTCGCAATGCGTACGGTTCGATGCCAGTAGACGGCACGATACATCTGGTACTTGGAAAAAAGGAGGTTTTCCAGCGCCGAGATACCGTTTTCAAACAGACCGATACCGTATTCGGGATGCGGCAGTATCTGGCTCAGGACGAAATCGCTGTCCTGAATCCCGTATGGCACCCCGCAGAAATAGGCATCACGGTTCAGGTAATCCAGCTTGTCCGGGTCCAGCGGTGAGCTGAGCAGGCGGCGAAAGAAGCGGATTTCTTCATTTCCTTCATCCGGGAGGCCGAGGTCTACAATGCATGCGGTCATGTGCGGGTCTACACCGACTGTATTGCTCAGCAATGTCGAGAGGGGAGGCCGCTGGATAATCTCTCCGGTAAGGGTTTCATGCTCCTTTAGCGGAAGTTCCTTAAGGGAATGGGTGTAGGGAAAGTGACCGACATCATGCAGCAGCGCAGCACAAAGGAATGCCTTGACGCTCTCCAGGCTGATTTTCGGGGCGGTTTCAAATGTAATCAGGGTGCGGATCATGCGGCGGGCCATATGAAGCACGCCGAGACTGTGGTTCAACCGGGTATGTGCGGCTCCGGGGTAGACCAGATAGGTAGGGCCGAGCTGCTTGATCCGGTTAAGCTGCTGCAGCGGTGCCGAATATACCAGCTCCATCATGGCAGTGTTCACATAGATGTGCCCCCATAGCGGGTCCCTGATCGGTTTGGAAAACTCGGTGTCGAGGTACCGGATAATGGTTTGATGGGATGGGGCGCTATTCATAGAGATCTAGACGTTAGCGGAAATGCCGCCTGATGTCCAGCTTGTATGCGGTACACGAGACCTCAGCTTTTCATTACTGCCCTCTGCTGCCGTTCGACAGCGGCCCGAACATATGGAATTACCGCATCGTTTTTCCTGCCTCCAATCCCGTCGTAGGTGAGTGAGAGAACCGGTATGCCGGTAACCTGTTCGACCCGCGAGGCAAGGGCCTCGGTCACTGTTCCGGCACAGCAGAAACCGGGGTTCAGCTGAACGAACAGGGCGATATCCGGGTGGTGCTTGCGTATATACCAGGTCTTTAACAGATTATCGGCTGTTTCACCTGCCTGGTCCAGGCGGAGGTCGAATTCTTCCAGGATCGCCGAGGGGTCATCATGAAAGTCCGGTGAAGGCTCGGTAAGTATGCGTTCGAATTCCCGATGATAGGCCTTTTCCATGTAGTTCATAGCTGCCTTCAGCAGCTTGAACGCGATGAGACGCCCGTACTGCTTTTCCTTGAACCAGCGGGAAAAATACCCTTCGGCAATCATCATGGCATATTCGCTGTACGGGGTGGTGATTACCTCACCGCCTTGTTCCTCGATCGAGTGGATTATCTGCTGGTTAAATACAGCGTTATCACGGACATAGATATCACCGAACAGTGCTATCTTGGTTTTGCGGGCTGTGCGGTCGTAGGGGATGTCCTCGAACTCCGCGATTATAGCGGTAACCGTATCCAGGCGGTTCATGCCGGGTTCGTCAAACATCTTCGTGAACCGCTGCAGGCTGTGCTGAATAACTTTATCGGTCTTCCCGGGCTCCAGTTCGTAGGGACGGATGCGGCAGCCGATGCGGCGCAGAATCCCGGCGAAAAGGAAGGCAAAATATGCATGCAGAGGGGCCAGCGGGGAGATGTCCTTGAAGGTGATCTCTCCGACATAAATCGGCGTCTGTTCAAACCCCCTGCCGCGTTCGTGAATCAGATTGCGGAGATAAAGGGGCAAGAGCGCGATGTTGCAGGCATAGTTTGCCCTGGGTACACACAGTGCGTTGCGGGCAGGTTCCATTCCCAGCTGACCTACGGCTTCGATAACGTTCTATGCTATG
>CAZANF010000149.1:0-4315 GCA_964486425.1 uncultured Spirochaeta sp.
AAAAAGCCTGGCGACGACCGTGGCAAGCGCGGCTTGCCGAAGGCAAACGCGCGGTGACGCAGCTTCCGCTTTGCGGAAGCGGAGTGAGGCGCCAGGCTATTTTGTGCCCGAACGGGTACAAAAAAAGGTGGTCCCTGGCGACGACTATTACCAACATCTATCAATCACGTATATAAACCGCTCGACAGAATTTTGCTGCCGGGCGGTTTTGTATTTACCGGCGGCTTGCCTTCTGCCGTGCACACAAATCTCTTAAAAATCCCTTGACTTGCATGAAAATCGGGCCTACGATTCAAGAAAAGCTTTGCGAAAAGCTTTTCTTGAGGTTTATGCCAGAGGGCAGAAAGGAGTGACGAATGAAACGAGTTGTACAGGGTAGTTTTCAATTAATCAAAGCAGTACTTGTTGTCGGTGCAGTTATACTGGCAGTGAGCTGTGGGGGATCTGATGAAGAATCCGAGGAAACGGCACGTGTAGGGATGGTGACCGATGCGGGAACTATCGATGACAGATCATTTAATCAGGGGACCTGGGAAGGGATTCTGCGCGCAGAGGAGGATTTAGGTATAACAACCCGGTATCTGCAGCCCTCCGGAACTACCGAAGCCGACTATGTACGTGAAATCAGCAATCTGCGGGATGCTGATTATGAACTGATTATTACCCCGGGGTTCAAGTTTGAAACTGCTATTTATCAGATGCAGGATCGGTATCCGGAGGTCAGCTTTGTACTTATCGACGGGGTTCCGAATAACGGTGTATTTGATGATACCTACGACGAAAAAGTTGCCGATAACACTGTTTCAATTTTCTTTGCTGAACATGAGTCCGGCTTCCTGGCAGGGGTTGCTGCCGCAGTTGAATTGCAGGAGGGCGATTTTGCCTTTATTGGTGGTATGGAAATTCCTCCGGTGCAAAAGTTCAACTGGGGATTTCAGCAGGGAATTGCATATGCAAACGAAAATCTCGGGACCTCTGTCAGCCTTGAGGCACAGAATGTCATTTACCAGGGAACCTTCGACGATGTAGCGGCTGGTCAGCAGATCGCTGCGCAGATGTTTGACCGTGGTGTAGATGTTATCTTTGCGGCTGCCGGCGGTGTTGGTGTCGGGGCAATCAATGAGGCCAAGGCACGTGCGGAAGATGAGGTATGGATTATCGGTGTGGATTCCGATCAATATGAACAGGGAATATATGAAGAGGGTCGATCGGTTATTCTGACTTCCGCCATGAAAGGTGTTGATGTAGCAGCTTATGACATGATCGAAGCATACCTGAACGATGATTTTCCCGGTGGTGAAACCCTTGTGTTCAATGCCGAAAACCGGGGTGTAGGCATTCCGGATGAGAATCCGAATCTATCTGAAGAAACCGAACAGACCGTTGCCGACGTTCTAGATTTAATGCAGGCCGGTGATGTTGTGGTTTCCAGTGAACAAGGAGATCTGATTCAGTAATCAGGTTATGACTGCTTTACAGACCTTGTTGAAGGCAAAGCTTTGACAAGGTCTGATTCTTTGTTTCTACTCAATTTCACGAGGAGTTCTGATATGGCCTGGTACAGTCCGGAATTTATTAAAGCGATTCCGAAAACCGATTTGCACCTGCATCTAGATGGAAGTTTGCGTATTGCGACCTTGATCGAGCTTGCGCATGATGCAGGAGTGGAGCTTCCCGCGAATGACGAGGAGGGACTTCGCCGGCTGGTGTTTAAGGAATCGTATAACAGCCTGGAAGAGTATTTGCGGGGATTCGGGTTGACTACATCGGTGATGCGCTCCCGTCAGGCACTGCGTCGGGTTTCCTATGAACTCATGATGGATAATGCGGCTGAGGGCGTGCGGTATATCGAGGTACGATTCGCCCCGCAGCTGCTGATGTCGGAGGATCTCGGTTTTCACCAGGTAATGGAATCGGTTGATGAGGGGCTGCGCGAAGCCTGCGGTGAGCTGAATGCCGCACGGCAGAAGGGTGAACCGTCATATGACTACGGGATAATTGCCTGTGCCATGCGCTTTTTTACCCCCGGGTTTTCTCCCTACTATCGCGACTTTTCCCGCATCCATGAGTTCTCGACACAGAGAGAGATTATTCGCGGAGCAAGTCTGGAGCTGGCCAAGGCCGTAGTGAATCTGCGGAATGAAACCGATATCCAGATTGTCGGCTTTGATCTCGCGGGCGCCGAATACGGGAATCCTGCAGGTGATCACGCCGAGTCCTTTGAGCTTGTTCATAAAGGATTTATCTGCAAAACCGTACATGCCGGAGAGGCTTTCGGTCCGGAAAGCATTTTTCAGGCGGTTACCGATCTGCATGCCGACCGTATTGGTCATGGACTCCATCTTTTTAATCCTGATATGGTAACTTCAACCGATCCGCAGAAAGCCGATGCCTACGTCCGGAATCTCGTTCAGTATCTTTCGGATCGCCGTATAACCCTCGAGGTATGTCTTACCAGCAATATGCAGACAACACCGACAATCGGGAATATCGCCAATCATTCGCTGCAGAAGATGCTTGAGCAGAGGCTTTCAATCACTCTCTGTACGGATAATCGTTTGGTTTCGAATACTACGGTGAGTGATGAAATCATGCTCGCATTGGAAAATTTTGATATTGATCCGGATACCCTGAAGGACATTATCATCTACGGGTTCAAGCGTTCATTTTTCTATCATCCATATCCGGAAAAGCGGAAATATGTGCATCAGGCAATCGAGTACTATGATCAGATCGCCGCACAGTATCTATAAGGCGGAACAATAGTGAACATGAAAGAGCTGGCTCAGCTGGCCGGTGTTTCCAGTTCCACCATTTCCAGGGTGATCAACAATTCAGCATATGTCAGTCCTGAAATTCGACAACGGGTTGAAAAGATTATTGAAGAGACCGGATTCCGGCCGAATTCACTGGCAAAGGATCTGTTGCGCAACAAGACCGATACCATTGGTGTGTTGCTGCCCCGTATCGACCTGCCGACCTTCGCTTCAGTCTTTGAAGGCATAACCGATGTGTTGAATCAGAACGGCTATAACATTCTGCTGGCGAATACACGTGACAAACAGGAAGACGAGTTGAAGTACTTTAAGCTTTTCTATGAAAAGCGGGTGGATGGTGTGATCTATTTCGCGACCGGGATAACCGAGAATCACGTGAATATGGTGCGACAGATGAGTATGCCGCTGGTGGTTTTCGGGCATTCCGGCGAGGAGCTGGGTTGCTCGGCTGTCCGATTGGAAAATCATACCGCAGCACGGGAAATGGTTAACTACCTTATTTCGCTCGGGCACCGGCGAATCGGCTGCATAGCGGTTCCGGACCATGATGTGGACATAAGCACACACCGGAAACTGGGGTACATCGCGGCTCTGAAGGAAAATGGTATTCAATTCGATGAGCGTCTCATGGCGATCGGGGATTTTGAATACCCGAATGGAGAGACGGGGGCTTCCCGGCTTATGAACCTGGAACCCGCCGAAGAGCGCCCGACGGCGATTTTTTGCATTACCGAGCGGTTGGCAATTGCCGCGGCCGGGTGGCTGCAGCGCAGCGGCTACCGGGTGCCCGAGGATATCTCGGTAGCCTGTATTGATGACCCTGTAGTGCTTTCCTACACTCAGCCGACATTGACGACAATGGGTTTTGATTATCACAAGGCCGGGGAGCTGGCCGGACAGATGATTATCGACAGTATTAACGGTACACAAATGGAACCGCGAGAGGTGTTCATACCTTGTCGCTTCCAGCAACGAAACAGTACTGCGGTACGAAATACAGAGAGGGATTGATATGGAGATATTCGGAGTCGCACTGGTTGAGTGGTTCGGCTACCTGGCTTCGATGCTGGTTGCGTTATCACTTACGATGAGCTCAATTGTAAAGCTCCGCTGGTATAATCTTGTAGGGGCGGGGATGTTCTCGACCTATGGATTTATTATAGGTTCTTTACCCGTCGGTTTATTGAATCTGTTTATTGTAGTGACGGATATTTTTTATCTCATACGCATGTACCGCGAGATAGATGACTTCAGTATTATGCAGCTGACCGGGGCTGATGAATATCTGCAGTGTTTTCTGGAAACCTTCAAGGACGAGATCAGCCGGCTCTTTCCCGGGTTTGATCCGAAGAATCTGCAAAATCTGCAGATATATTACCTGGTAAAAAATGCCACTCCTATTGGAATCCTGGCAGGGTATGCTGTTGATGACGAAACCTTTCGGGTGGAGCTGGATTTTGTGAAACCGGAATATCGGGATTTCAAGATGGGATTTTCCCGGCAGGGAACTGTATTCGAGAAGGAATTAGACGGGAGGT
>CAZANF010000149.1:4415-7364 GCA_964486425.1 uncultured Spirochaeta sp.
AAGATGGGATTTTCCCGGCAGGGAACTGTATTCGAGAAGGAATTAGACGGGAGGTCTGAATGAAGGGTATATACGATCGCTTGCAGGAAACCCTTGTCTTTGTTGAGGCAAGAGTAAGTGTTAGGCCTAAAGTGGGTGTTGTGCTGGGATCCGGACTCGGGCGGTTAGTCGAGCAGATTGAGGGGGCCGAAGCAATCGCATATGAGGAAATCCCCTATTTTCCGGTGTCCACGGTAGCAGACCATGCAGGTAAACTTGTTTTTGGTACCATAGGCGCGACTGAAGTAGTGGCAATGCAGGGTCGGTTTCATTTCTATGAGGGGTATGACATGCGAACCCTTGCATATCCGATTACGTTGATGAAGCAGTTGGGGGTGAATACCTTGCTGGTCAGCAACTCTGCAGGGGGAATGAACCCGGATTTCACACCCGGTGATTTAATGATTATTACCGACCACATAAATCTGTTTGCATCTAACCCCCTCATTGGACTGAATGATGAACGCCTGGGACCACGGTTTCCGGATATGACGGAGGTGTATTCCCCTCGGCTGATTGCGCTGGCCCAAGAAAAGGCCGCCAACCTGGGTTTTTCCTTTCGCAAAGGGGTATATGTCGGGGTTTCCGGACCCGCATATGAGACAGCCGCAGAGATTCGCTATATGCAGCGGGGCGGGGGCGATGCTGTCGGCATGTCTACGGTTCCGGAGGTTATCACCGCCCGCTATCTGGGTATGGAGGTTCTGGGTATTTCCTGTATTACAAATATGTCGACCGGAATTGCTACGCAGAAGCATTCCCACGCGGAGGTGGTAAAGACAGCGCATGCAGCGGCGGAGCGGTTTTGTCGGGTTGTGGCAGATATCCTGAAGGATGTACGGGAGGACTGAAATGGATTATATCGTGGAGATGATCAATATCCGCAAGGAGTTTCCGGGTATTGTGGCGAATGACAATATATCCGTGCATCTGCGGCAGGGAGAAATCCTGGCGCTGCTGGGCGAAAACGGGGCCGGGAAATCAACCCTTATGAGTATTCTGTTCGGACTGTACACACCGGACGCAGGGGAGATCCGTGTTCGTGGCAGGCAGGTCAAAATAGATAGCCCGACTATCGCAAATGAGCTTGGCATTGGTATGGTGCATCAGCATTTCAAGCTGGTACATAACCTGACGGTAACCGAGAACATCGTGCTGGGGATTGAACCCTGCCGGGGGATAGTTCTGAATATACAGCAAGCAGAAAAGCGGGTGCGAGAATTATCAACGCAGTATGGTTTGAATGTTGATCCGTCGGCCAGGATTGAGGATATCTCGGTCGGAATGCAGCAGCGAGTGGAGATCCTGAAGATGCTGTACCGCAATGCTGATGTTCTTATCTTCGATGAACCTACCGCTGTGCTGACCCCGCAGGAGATCAAGGACCTGATGCAGATTATGAAGAATCTTGTTGCCGAGGGGAAATCGATTATCCTGATTACCCATAAGCTGAAAGAGATCAAGGCGGCTGCGGATCGCTGTACGGTTATCCGACGCGGCAAACTCATCGGTACGGTAGATGTCGGGACGTCCAGCGAGGCTGAAATGGCAGAAATGATGGTCGGTCGCGAGGTCAGTTTCTCGGTGGACAAACAGAAAGCAAACCCCGGTACTATCGCCCTGCAGATTGAAAATCTGCATGTTATGAGTTCCCGCAAGGCCCCGGCTGTCAAGGATCTCTCGCTTGAGCTGCGTTACGGCGAAATACTGGGGGTGGCTGGTGTTGAAGGAAATGGTCAGACCGAGCTGGTTGAATCCTTGATCGGGCTTCGTGCAGTCGAAAGCGGCAGGATTTTCCTGGCCGGCAGGGATATTACCCGAAGCAGTATTCGGGAGCGTATTGAGGCCGGCATTGCACATATACCGGAGGATAGACAAAAACGGGGTCTTGTGCTGGATTACAGTGTAGAGGAGAATCTGATTCTGGCTACTCATCGCCGGAAGCCATTCTCCCGGCGGGGATTCCTTCAGTTCTGGGCCATCCGGAAGCATGCATTGAAAATCATTGAGGCTTTCGATGTCCGGGTCGGCGAGGGCCCGGATACCAGGGTGCGCTCCATGTCGGGCGGAAACCAGCAGAAGGCGATTGTCGGCAGGGAGATCGACCTGGATCCCGATGTGCTGGTCGCAGTGCAGCCGACGCGCGGTCTTGATGTCGGCAGCATATCCTATATCCACCAGAGATTGGTAGCACAGCGTGATGCCGGCAAGGCGATACTCCTGGTTTCACTGGAACTTGATGAAATTCTGGATATATCCGACCGGATTGCCGTCATCAACAACGGTGAACTGGTCGGGATAGTGGATTCTGCTGCAACGGATGAAAAGGAAGTTGGACGTATGATGACCGGGATTCGCAAGGAGGCGACGGCATGAAACTGCGCATGCATCGTGAATTCATAATTGGTATTTTTACCGTAATTCTGGGGCTCATTGCCGGGGCTCTTCTTATGGCTCTTACAGGGAACAACCCCTTTGAGGGATTCTACTACCTGTTTGCCGGAAGTTTGATGAATGTAGAGCGTATCGGCAATACCTTTGCCATGGCGGCTCCGCTGATCCTGACCGGTCTCTCGGTGGCTTTCGCATTTCGCACCGGCTTGTTCAATATCGGCTCTCCGGGACAGGTGCTTATCGGCGGACTGCTTGCCACCATAATCGGGCTGACTGTAGATCTTCCGAAACCGCTGCTGGTAAGTATGATGACGGCGGCAGCCATCACCGGAGGTGCCTTGTGGGGGAGCGTTCCGGGTATCCTTAAGGCACGTTTTAATGTACACGAGGTTGTTGCCTGTATCATGATGAACTGGATTGCCTACTGGATAACCTATTACACCATACGAATTCATTTCAGTCGGGTTGGTCTTGCGACCGAATCACACCGGCTTGGCGAGAATGCTACGCTGCGGG
>CAZANF010000150.1:0-7358 GCA_964486425.1 uncultured Spirochaeta sp.
GCTGTGAGGGCCTGCCGCCTTCCGATGGAGCCAGGTCTCCTTTTGTGATGCGCCCGTCTTTCAGCAGCTGTTTCACAATGGTGCTGACAGTTACTACACTGAGCGAACAGACTTCGGATAGCTCCTTGATGCTCGCCGTTTCTGTGTCGTACAGGGCATTCAGCACCGAAACCGTATTCATGTCCTTGATCAGCAAAGTACTCGCTCCGCTGTGGTGTAGCTTCATGTCAGTACTTATAAAAAGATTTGTAATAAGTGTCAAGCTACTATTACGTAAAATGCTAGCAAATCTGCAGAGCCGGATCCCCGTTCCTGTAATGGTCGGAGTCGTCACAGGTATGGGGGCGCCCCCATGGTTACTGCCTGGTGTAGAGTTCGCGCACGTCGTCACGGAATGCGCTCCGGCTGCTGTCCCATGTGTAGAACATGTGGCCGCCGTCGTAGTATTTCAGGCTGAGTCTGGCGCGTTGCTCGTCGGTCAGTTTCATGAGACGAGTGATGCGCTCGGCGGCGAACCACGGGGTTACAAGGTCGAAGATGCCGTGGCAGATGAAGACCTGCATGTCGGGATTCAGGCTCATGCCGTAGCGGAGGTCGTCGGTCGCGCCGACCTGGGACTCAAGGGCATGCTTGCGGGTGTCGATTTTCCAGCTGGTGTTTACAAGCTGGCTGAGCAGGTTATAGTCGCGTTCAGTCTGCAGGCCGATGTGTTTTCGCAGCTGTGTATTGATGCCGGCAGCGAAAACCCGGCTTACCTGGTGCAGGGTGGGATCCGGAGCGTCCAGATTGTCGCGGTCGGGGTAGGGATCACTGCTGCTGATGGCGGCATCATAGAGACCGAGGTATTCGTTCTGATCGCGCAGGAGGTTTTTGACATAGTAATCGATAGCGATACGGCCGCCCTTTTTCCTGAGGGTTTCACGGGGCAGTCCGATATAGTCGGCTGCCTGGTTGAGGATGCGGTCTCGCTGTTCGGTACCGAACATGTCACCGGCGGCCAGTACCGGGAGCAGATCTTTTACGGCGAATTGAGCGGCACGCCGCATGTAGTCGCGCATCGGCTCGTTTTTTTGCACTTTGCGGGCCCGGCCGTGTATCCAGGCGGCGGCTGCCATGGTCGGGAAAGTATCGACCCACATGAGGGCATCGTAGTCGGACCCGTCCAGCAGGGTGAATTCCAGGGCTGGTGAAATAATTATAACCCCGGCAAGCCCGACGCCGTAGTCCTTCTGCAGAAGTTTGCTGAGTTTGGCCGTGCGGAATCCACCGTAGCTTTCTCCGGCCAGATATACGGTTGATTCCCAGCGGTGATTAACCGACAGATAGCTGCAGATGCCCTCGCAGAGGGATTCAAGGTCGCGCTTGAGCTGCCAGTATTCGGATGACTCCTGATCGGCGGCGCCGGCGGAATCTATAGAGCCGGTTGTGCCGGAATTACCTCGCTTGCCGTCGGCCTTGCTTGAGTCGCTCAGGCTGCCCTCTGCGGTGTCTGTATTCGTGTTTGCTCCGCGGCTGGTCTTGCTGTTTTCAGTTTCCTCGCTCCCGCCAATCATGCGGCTGAATCCGGTGCCGATGGGATCGATAAACACCAGGTCGGTAAACTCAAGCCAGGTTGATTCATTATCGCAGAGCCGGTAGGGCGGGGGCGGAGCCTGTCCGTTTTCGGTGAACCGGCCTCGCTGCGGACCCAGGGCCCCGAGATGCAGATAGGCCGAGGATGCTCCAGGGCCGCCGTTAAAGACAAAGGTCAGGGGGCGGGGGGTATCGGACTCGGCAACATAGCTTACATAGAACATTTCGGCTATCGGTTTCTCGTTCTTTCGCAGGACTATCCAGTCTGCTGTTGCCATATACCGTATGGTTCCGCTTTCTGTGTCAATACTATGGCTGCTTGATGCCCCTCGCTTGATTTCCGTCTCCATGCTGATTCCCTGCCTGTAGTGTGATTTGGTTTAATTCGCTGTACCATAATAGGGGGCTTTCGGAATGGGTGCAAGTCTGCCGGAGAACTTGCAAATTATGACTACTATGACTATAATAAACTAAAGGAGCATAACAATGAGGACATGGAGTATTCATGAAGCGAAAGCCAGATTCAGTGAACTGGTAAATTCAAGCATAGAAACCGGGCCTCAGATTGTTACCCGGCATGGAAAACCAGCGGTGGTAATGCTTCATGTCCAGGATTTTCTGGACATGAAGGCTCCTCAGGGTTCACTTACGGATTTCTTTCTGTCTGCACCTCGGGTTGATCTGAAAGTTGAACGACCGGGTGATCCTTCCAGAGAGATAGATCTATGATCTTGCTGGATACCTGTGTAGTCTCGGAAAGTCTGAAACCTGATCCTGCTGAAGCAGTACTTCGATGGATTTCCGTTGTGCCGGAACAGCGAGTGTATCTCTCGGTGTTTGTGCTTGCAGAATTGCAGAAGGGTATCGAAAAGCTGGATACTGGACGTAAGCAGGCTGCGCTGCGGATATGGTTCGAGCAGTTGCAGGACCGATTCAAGGATCGAATCCTGGATTTTGATGCTGAGACGGCGCTGGCATGGGGACGTATGATTGCAAACCTCGAATACAAAGGCGTGAAACTCCCGCTTATGGACAGCTTGCTGGCCGCCCAGGCATCTCATCGCGATTTTATTCTTGCAACCAGAAATACAGATGATTTCAAAGCCTCAGGTATTCAACTTGTAAATCCATGGGAAGGTCATCAAACACCCCTGTGAGCCGACCAATCACCTGTGAACTGCATAATCAATCAGGGGTTGAATACTGTCACGCTTCAGGAAATTGATGTCCTTTCCGTAGGTTTCAATTATTCCGCGGGCATCTGCAGGCCGCTCGGCAGCGGGAATTTGCTCGAGCTTTTTTTTGAGAAGGAACGTCATCAGCCGGTGCAGCGGCTGCATTGATGAATAGTTCAGACCGCCACGTAGATGAAAGTGCCGTATATCCTGCTGCATTTCCCCGTCAAGATTGGCTTCGGTAACAGCCTTCAGTGTCTCGTCGTTGTTGTATGCCGCACCGACGCTGAAAACAATCAGTTTTCTTGATTTCAGGGCCTCCGCAATCCATTCGGCATATTGTCGGGTTGTACCGTAATGTGATTTGTAGATTACTGCTGTTTTACTTTGCATTCCGGATTGTTTCATGTCCCTATTTCTCCTTGTAGTTGCTGTATATTTGTATCAAGAGCTCTGAGTGTTTCCAGGCTCAGGTGAATCGACTCAATGCTGATTCCGCTGAACAGACGATTCAGAAAATCCTGGTCTTCAGTTCTTCGTTCTGTCCAGTAGCTCCGGCAATAATCAGTCTGAGATAATCGAAGTATCCTGTTGTCCTGTGGATCCTTGTTGATTTTCAGGAAGCCCCGCTGTTCAAGCTTGAGTGCGAGCTGCTTAATATTCTGCCGTGAGCTGCCGACGACCGGTACCAGATCACTCAGACTCGGCTGCTCCGGCTCGAAGCGGCCTACACAGGCAATCAGAAACCATTGCTTTGTCGTAACTCTATCGAGATGCCGGTCGCCAATTGTCTGGAGATGATTGGTAGTGGCGAAGAGTCGGGCAAATAGTTCATTGCGTTCTGCTTGAGGGTCGGGATTCTGCATGAAAGGTAATATATTACGTTTTCTCGATCTTGACAAGATGCTGCACGACAAGGTCTTGCCGAGGATTACGGTTTTCGATCATAATTGTAATCTTCTGTTTGATCTTGTGTTGTCGGAGATGCTTCTATGAAAAAACCGCCCTTGGTTATCGGCTGGCGCGAGATAGTGTCGCTGCCCGACCTTGGATTCGAGATGTTCGAGGCAAAAATAGATACCGGGGCGAGGACTACAGCCTTGCATGCTCTGGATATCGAGCCGTTCCAAAAGGATGGAAGAGAATGGGTCCGCTTCCGCCCTCCGGTCCTGAAACAGGGTGCTCCGGAGTTCTGTGAGGCTCATCTGGCGGACCGGCGGGCAGTCAAGAACACGAGCGGTATTCCGGAGAAGCGTTATATTATCCGGACCCACCTGCATCTGGCGGACCGTAACTATTTAATCGAAATTTCACTGGCTGATCGAGGCGATATGAAATACCCTATGATAATAGGCAGGACTGCGATCTCGGGTCACAGGCTGCTGGTGGATTGCAGTCATTCATGGTTAACCAGGCCGAACGAGACAGCAGAACGAGGAGTTTGACATTAAGATCGCAATGCTTGCACGAAACCCGAACCTCTATTCGCATGTTCGACTGAAAGAAGCCGCACTGGAACGCGGACACGAGTTTGACATAATCAACACCACTCAGTGCTACATCAATATTGCCTCTCGCCGGCCTGAGATTTTCTATAACGGGAAGAGGCTGCAGCTCTATGATGCGGTTATTCCCCGTATCGGCGCATCGGTTACCTTCTATGGAACCGCAGTGCTGCGCCAGTTTGAAATGATGGGTGTCTACCCGGTGAACGAGAGTGTGGCGATCAGCCGTTCTCGCGACAAGCTGCGTTCAATGCAGCTCATGGCCCGGGACGGCATTGGATTGCCGGTAACTACCTTTGCCTACGACCCCAAGCACACCGAGGAGGTTGTCAAGATTGCCGGTGGTGCACCACTGGTTATCAAGCTCCTTGAAGGCACTCAGGGAATCGGGGTGGTGCTTGCGGACTCGGATCGATCCGCAAAATCCGTAATCGAGGCGTTTCGCGGAGCCAATATCAATATCCTGGTCCAGGAGTTTATCAAGGAGGCCGGGGGTACCGATATCCGGGCTTTTGTGGTCGGCGACAAGGTTGTTGCAGCCATGAAGCGTACCGGTGCAGAGGGCGAATTCCGTTCGAATCTTCATCGCGGAGGTACGGCGGAACAGGTGAAGATTGGTCCGGAGGAGAGGCTTACTGCAGTTCGGGCAGCCAAGACAATGGGTTTGAATGTCTGCGGTGTCGATATGCTGCGCTCGAATCATGGCCCGGTGGTTATGGAGGTAAATTCCTCGCCTGGACTGGAGGGTGTCGAGCGGGCAACCGGGAAGGATATCGCCGGCCTGATTATTCAGTACATAGAGAAAAACGCCGGGCCGGGCAAGACAAAAGCCAGAGGAAAGGGCTGATGCCGGGAACGGATCGGCCGGACACACGCCGGACAGGGCTGAAGGCCGCCGCAGCGCGAACACAGCCGATGCGGGAGTCATTTGCAATCGGTGGTGCGGAAATTTCTCCCGGATCCCGCCGCACCGTGAGCCTTCCGGTCAGTATGCTCTCGGATCACACCCCGGTTACCATGTCGGTGCATGTTATTCACGGCAGAAAACCCGGACCTGTGGTGTTTGTCAGTGCCGGGATTCATGGTGATGAGGTCATAGGGGTAGAGGTTATTCGCCGGTTGCTGAAGCAGCCGGCGTTGGGAAAGCTGTCCGGAACCCTGCTGGCAGTGCCGATTGTAAACGCCTTTGGTTTCATGAATCATGCCCGGTACCTGCCCGACCGCCGCGATCTGAACCGCTGCTTTCCGGGATCAGCAGGCGGATCCCTTGCCGCTCGACTTGCACATATGTTCCTCACCGAGATTGTCGAGCGTTGCGAACTTGGGATCGATCTGCATTCAGCTGCCGTTCACCGCAGCAATCTTCCGCAAATTCGTGTTGTACCCGGACATCCTGAGGCGCTCAGATTAGCCGGGGTTTTTGGTGCACCGGTAATTTTGCGTTCTCCGGTTCGGGAGGGGTCTCTGCGTCAGGTGGCTCGCGAGCGTTCGATTGAGATCCTTCTCTATGAAGCAGGTGAGGGTCTGCGTTTCGACGAGATGGCTGTTCGGGCCGGGGTATCCGGTATCCTCAGGGTGCTTCAGGATCGAGGTATGCTTGGTGCCAAAGGTGTCGCCCGTGCACGTCGCGAGCCGCTTCTGTGCATCTCCAGCAGCTGGATTCGCGCACCGCAGGGCGGTTTGCTGCGTACCTATCGTTCCGAGGGTGATGTTGTCGGTAAGGGAGAGATTCTCGCGACCGTATCCGATCCATTCGGGGAGATAGAAGCGGATGTAACAGCTCCTTTTGGCGGCATAATTATCGGCAGGGCTATGCTGCCGGTTGTGAATGAAGGCAATGCGCTGTTTCATCTGGCAGAACTGGAGAAGGTCAGTGGTGCAGAAGCTACCGTCGAGGCTCTCAACCATCAGCTGGAAATCGACCCTCTCTTTGATGAGGATGAGATTATTTAGGGTCGAGGCAGAATTTATCCTCAATATCGGTTCTGGTTTCCATCTCCTACTTGTCATTGTCGAGGATGCAAATTAATATCTGACAACAATATATGAACCATCCAACTATTTCCATGCGCAAGCTCGTATGGCCGCTCCTTATTGAAAACCTTCTGCGAATGGCTCTTTCCAGTGTTGATGTCTTCATGCTGAGCATGTATTCGGACAGGGCTGTTGCCGCGGTGGGTCTTGCGAACCAGTTCTCGATGTTTCTCATGCTTATTTACAGCATGGTAGGCACCGGGGCAGGGATTATTCTTGCCCAGACCCTCGGCGCAAAGCGCTATCATGAGGCATCGGACATTGGGACAATGAGTCTTGCACTGGCTGCGCTGTTCGGCACTGCCATGAGCCTGCTTATGTTCTTTTCGGCCCCGGTTATCCTTTCCTTTTATACCCTTGAGCCCCAGGTACATGAGTTCGCCCTCCAGTATATGCGAATCTTCGGCGCCGGCTCAATGTTCCTGGCATTCAATGTGGTGCAGTCGAACATTCTGAGAACCTGCGGCCATTCCCGGGATACAATGGTGGTTAACATGTCCGGGAACCTGATCAATGTGCTTGGGAACTGGATTGCTGTCCGGGGACTGTCCCTCGGCTTTATCACCATTCCGGTTACCGGGGTGGTGGGTGTAGCCTCGGCAACAGTGTTCAGTCAGGCAGCAGTCTGTCTTGTCTTTGCCTACCGGTTAAAGATTCGTGGCGAGATTGTCGTTGCTTTTAACCGGCTGCGATCCATACCGAAAATCCATCTGCAGCGTATTATCGCGGTCGGAATACCTTCCGCCGGCGAGGGGCTGGCATATAACATGGCCCAGATCATGCTGATGAATATGGCATCCACCCTGGGTACGGCCGCTATGTCGGCCTGGGTCTACAACTCAACCATAATGCGATTTGTGTTTGTGGCTGCACTGGCCATTGCCGTTTCTGCGCAGATCAATGTCGGGCATATGCTCGGGGCAGGGCAGATTGAAACGGCATATCGGAAGGTGTACCGCTACTACCTCGCCGGTGTTTCCTGTTCTATTCTGCTGGTGGTGTTTGCTAATATCTTTAAAACCCAGATATTCAGTGTATTCACCTCCGATGATCTTATTATTCAACTGGCTTC
>CAZANF010000151.1:0-7312 GCA_964486425.1 uncultured Spirochaeta sp.
CCTTCAGGGTATTGTAGTCATCCTCCCCGAAACCGGGTGCCAGATGGACAATACCGGTACCATTCTCTATGGTAACGAAATCCGCAAGGTGTACCGAGAAAGCACCGATGTCGGCATGCTCGGCAAAATAGTCAAACAAAGGCCGGTACCGGCGGCCTTCCAGCTCGGAACCCGGGAAGCGCTTTTCGATTTCAGGAAGCTCATCTTCCTTGTAATAATGGCGCAGCCGCTCCTCGGCCAGGATATACCGCTTGCCCTGGTCCTTCACCTGGACATAGGTAATATCCGGTCCAACCGCCAGAGCAAGATTCGAGGGCAGGGTCCAGGGGGTTGTGGTCCAGGCAAGAAAAAAGGTATCGGACGCACCGGCATCCTGAAAGGCAACGGTGATCGCCGGGTCGTTTACATCCTTGTATCCGCCAAGATTAACCTCAAAATTGGAGAGGGCCGTAGTAAGGGCGGGACTGTACGGGAGGATATAATATCCCTCATACACTAAATCCTTTTCCCACAGCTGTTTGAAAACCCACCAGATGGATTCCATATACTCGGGGTCCATGGTCTTGTAATCATTCTGAAAATCAACCCAACGCCCCAGCCGGGTTACAATGCGCTCCCATTCCCGGGTATACCGGAGAACGATCCCCCGGCAGTCCTCATTGAACCGTGCAACACCATACGCCTCGATCTCCTTTTTGCCGGAGAGTCCCAGGCTCTTTTCCATCTCATACTCAACCGGCAGGCCGTGGCAATCCCAGCCGAAACGGCGATGAACACGCTTTCCGCGCATTGTCTGATACCGCGGAATAATATCCTTGATAGTTCCAGGAACAAAATGTCCGAAATGCGGCAACCCTGTAGCAAAGGGAGGGCCGTCGTAGAAGACAAACTCCTCATTATCTGCCCGCTGTTCGATTGATCTCTCGAAAATTCTATGCTTTGCCCAAAACTCCAGGACTCCCTCTTCCATTTTTGGAAAACTGACCTTGGGATCTACCGGTGAATACACTTTGTCCTCCTATTCCTCAGGCTCACCGACCTCGAATCCCTGTTTGAGCAGGTCTTCAAGGGTCTGGGCCTCTTCTAGTTCTACTGTTCGCAGCGAGAGATAACCGCCGATTTCGTCGATCATATCCTGAAAGTTCCTGTACAGATCCGGTATCTGCAGCAGTTGATCAGCCTCTTCGTTATACAAAAAGATAAGCCTCTGTCCCTCTGAATCCGTTGCAATCCCGGCATCGGAGATATCACTATAGGACATCCGCACCTGGCGGCCGGATGGGGTTTTTCCGGTAACACCCTCATCATGAATATTGATGAAGCTTTCAACCAGATTGTGATACACCTTGTACACCTTGAATATCAGCAAGGCTGCAACCACAAACACCGGCAGCGACACGATCGGCGGGGCCATCATCACCGTAGCGGATGCCGCCACAGCGACCAACCCGAGGACCAGCTTCATGATGATAAGCCGGGGGTTTGCCTGTTTGTCATATCGGTAAATCATTGTTTCTCCTTGGATGCCGATGAAATCAATTGATCCAGTAAATCGGCATGATATCGCTGCAGCCATTCATTCATTCGCTGCATTGCCGTAGCCGAAAGCATCAACTGCTCGGAGCGGCGCATCTCCTTCCGGTCAAGATCGAACAAAGGCTCGCACGCCTCATAAAATGAGGCTCGATACAATACGTTCCCATGATGCGGCTGCACCCATGTTTCCACAGCGTCACGCACCATCACATAGTTATCCACCAGTCGATCCCGTAGCCCGGTATTGAGAATCTCGAAATCCAGCTCGGGATAATCATTGGTTATCTGCAGTATGAGCGAATACTGACGCTCCTGAAGATGAATCAGATATCCGCGCAGCTCATGATATAGACGAGCGACGTCCTTGGCAACATCTCCGTATATACCGTGCGGTCTTCCGCCCCCATGCAGCAGTACCATGCGTTTGGCGGACAATCCGCACAGAATATTCTCCAGCGACATACGGCCATGTATGCAATGCAGCCGCTGAGGTACCATACGGGAACAGAACTCTTCGTTCTGCATGAGCAGCTGCAGGATCCCTGTGATTCCGATCAGCTCGGCTCCATTGATGCGTGCACGGTCGGTACGAAGCAGCTTCCCGGGGGTGCTGTTCGCCGGCACACTGCGGATCTGCCGCTGCAGGGGTTCAAAAAGTTCCCGCTGCAGATAATCCGGCGGAACCTCAAGCGAGTTCTGGTCCCGGTACAGGGTCTCCGCAAGTCCATGAAACAGGATATCCCATCGCCTGCGGACAAAGAAACTGGCGTTCATGTTTTTATGCAGAATCACCGACAAACTTGGATACGGATAATACTGAATGTCGTAATATGCGTTTCCAAACTCCACCGAGGCATCCAGCAGACGCGGCACAAAATGATACAAATCGCTCTTGCGGAAGCGCTCAATCCATTCAATCTCATGACGGATCGTCTCGAGGTCCCGGTTCTGGCTGCGGTAGCGGACGCGGCGCCTGCCGTGATACCCGGATACCGTACTGGGAGACGGCCGGTTAAAGATGTACAGCCGCACGGTGTTGCCGAGGATGTTATAGAACCGCCGGAAACCATGTACCAGCCGGTCGAGCATATCCTACTCCTCCAGAGCCGAGATGTACTCGGTGATTTTTGCCAGCTTGTCCTCAAACTCCTGCTGTTTTTCGCGTTCTTTCTGAACAACCTCGGGAATGGCCCTGGAAATAAAGGCCTCATTCGCCAGCTTTCGCCTGGTGCTCTCAAGCTGCTGCTCCAGCTTACCGGAGTTTTTACGCAGCTTGGCAAGTTCCACAGCGATATCAATCTGATCCCGGACAAATACCAGGCAGACAAAGCCGTTTCCGACCACACGCACGGCTCCCCCGGAAATGTCACCAGCGGATGCGCTGTCCAGGACCTGCACCCCCTCTGCCTTTGTCAGCAGTTCAATCAGCGGGATATGCTGCTGCAGAAAGTCATGTGAATCAAATCCCGGGTCGGTGACTACCTGAAAGCGGATGCGTGCACTCGGGGGAATGGTAAACTCGCTGCGCAGGGTCCGGACCAGTCGGACTGCTTCCTGCAGTGATGCGAAGCTGCGGGCTGCGTCGGGATTTTCACGCTCTGCATGCAGCTGCGGGAACTGCGCCGATATAAGCAGACCGCTGCGCGGAGAGCCGTCGGCGGGTTCCAGAACCGGCAGCTTGGAGTAAATCTCTTCGGTAATAAAGCTCATATAGGGGTGCAGCAGCCGCATGCTTTCTTCCAGCAGATACATAAGCAAGCTTACCGACCGGTCCTTTTCGGCTTCGTCCTCGCCGAACAGGCTCAGTTTGCTTGCCTCTACATACCAGTCGCAGAAGTCATTCCAGAAAAACTCATAGACGGCCTGGGTCGCATCGTTAAAACGATAGGCCTCCATTGCCTTGTACACTGCCTGCACAGTTTCCTGTAGTCTATGATAAATCCAGTCATCAACCGGCTTCAGCTCCAGGTCGCCGAAGGGCCGAATAGTGCGATCCTCCAGGTTCATGAGCAGGTATCGGGTTGCATTCCAGATTTTGTTGGCGAACCGGCTGCCGAGGCCGAAGCTCTCCTTGTCAATGAGGATGTCCTGACCCTGGGCACACAGGAAAGCCAGAGTGAACTTCAGGGCATCTGCGCCGTACTCGTCGACTATCTCCAGCGGATCAATGCCGTTGCCGAGGCTTTTCGACATCTTCCGGCCCTTGATGTCGCGCACCAGACTGGTGATATAGATATCCCGGAACGGCACCTCCCCGAGAAAGTGGGTTGAAGCCATTATCATTCTGGCCACCCAGAAAAAAATGATATCATACGCGGTAACCAGGGCGGATGTGGGAAAGAATTCCTTCAGATCCCGGGTATTGTCCGGCCACCCGAGGGTAGAGAACGGCCACAGCCAGGAGCTGAACCAGGTGTCCAGCACATCTTCATCCTGACGCAGTACCTTACCGCCGCGTTTCTCCACCTCTTCAGCAGAGTTCAGATCGGTTGTCGAGGCAAAAACCTCTCCGGTGTCATCATCGTACCATACCGGGATCCGATGGCCCCACCACAGCTGACGACTGATGCACCAGTCCCGGATTCCCTCCAGCCAGCGAACATAGGTATTTTCATACTTGCGCGGATAGAAGCGGATCCTGTCGTCTTTCCATGCCTGCATGGCTTTTTCCGCCAGGGGCCGCATACTGACAAACCACTGTTCGGACAGATACGGTTCAATCACCACATCGGTGCGATAGCAGTGACCAACCTGATGCTTGTGCGGCTCTTCATGGCTGTAGTATCCCTGCTCCTGCAAATCCCGGACCACGGCACGGCGGGCATCCTTGACGCTCAATCCTTGATACGCAGCCGGCACGTTATCGTTCAGGGTACCATCCGGATTGAGGATGTTGATCTTTTCCAAATCGTGCCGGGCAGCCATTTCATAGTCGTTCGGGTCGTGGGCGGGGGTTATCTTGACCATCCCGGTTCCAAATTCGCGGTCGACGTAATCATCGGCAATGATGGGAATTTGCCGTCCGGTCAGCGGCAGGGTTACCATTTTGCCTATCAGATGGGCATAGCGCTCATCCTCGGGATGAACCGCAACAGCGGTATCACCCAGCATGGTTTCGGGTCGAGTAGTGGCAACCGTAACCGAAGTTCCGTCCGGCAGCGGATAGATAATATGATGCAGCTTTCCCTGCACCTCCCTGTACTCGACCTCGTCGTCCGAAAGAGCGGTCTGCAAGCCGCTCGACCAGTTTACCAGGTAGGTACCGCGGTAGATGAGTCCTTCGTTGTACAGGCGTACAAACACCTCAGCCACGGCCTTGCTCAATCCTTCGTCCAGGGTAAACCGCTCTCTGCTCCAGTCGCAGGATGAGCCGATTTTTTTCAACTGACGGGTGATTGTTGCATGATGATCCCGCTTGACTTCCCAGGTTCGCTCAAGGAATTTTTCGCGCCCCAGCTCTTCCCGGCTGGTGCCCTCCTGGCGAAGCTTCTTTTCTACTACATTCTGTGTTGCAATCCCGGCATGATCGGTCCCGGGCACCCACAGGGTGCGTTTCCCCAGCATGCGGTTATACCGCACCAGAATATCCTGCAAGGTATTGTTTAAACCATGTCCGAGGTGCAGCACCCCGGTGACATTGGGCGGCGGAATAACAACGGTAAAGGGCTCCTCGCCGGCGCCGTATTTAGGTGTATCCGACGGTCTGAATGCACCAGCCTCCATCCATCGTTCATAGGTTTTGTCCTCAAATTCACGCGGATTAAATGCCTTGGCTAACTCACTTCCCTGCATACATATGCTCCTTCAGTCAAACGATATTTTGGAACTACCGGCGGTCCCACAGCAGATACGATGCCTCCCACGGCTGCAACTGTATCCGGTCAGGATCCAGATGCACAGCACGCGGAAGCTCACGCAGGTCATGCACCGAGGAAAGAATCAAACGCGGATTCACCCTCGCTGCAATATCCTGCCAGCCTACGGGCAGCTCACCCAGATCAAGGTCAAGCTGGACGGGTATATCGCCCGGATTTGCAAGCACCAGCAGCAGCTGATCGTTCGTACTGCGGATGTATGCAAACACGTTATCATGATCCTCGGCTATCCCCGTCCAGTCACCGGAAAGCACCGGCAGTTCCTTGCGATAATCGATCACCCGCCGGTACAGCTCCCAGATTGAATTCGGATCATCAAGCTGATTCTGCACATTAATACGGGAAACATTCGGGTTGATTGGAATCCAGGGGTGCGGAAAAATCTCTTCCATATTTTCCTGCCACTGCACCGGCGTTCGCGCGTGATCCCTGCTGTGAGCATTGAGACGCCGCAGCGCCTCTTCCTCGCTCATCCCGTATTCCTCACGCATTGCCTTGTAGGCGTTCTTTGCCTCAATATCACGAAATTCCTCAATAGAAGTAAAGGGGTAATTGGTCATTCCAATCTCTTCACCCTGATACACATACGGGGTCCCACGCAGCCCATGCAGCACAAGCGCCCACAGCTTTGCAGATTCAGCCCAGTACTCCGAGTCATTGCCGTATCGCGACACATGCCGCGGCTGATCATGATTGCTCAGATACAGGCTGTTCCACCCCTCGCTGCCGACCTCACGCTGCCACGAGAACAGGACCTCCCGCAGTTTCGCAGGATCAAAATCCGCTGTATCATATTTTCCGCGTGGTCCATGATCCACCGTTACATGCTCAAAGGTAAATATCATATCGAGACGATTGAGTTCAGGGCGGGTTAATTCAAGGGCACGGGCCTTGGTGCCGTCTATAAGCTCGCCGACCGTGAGAGCGTCATATTTGCTCAAGACCTCAGACTGCATCTCATCCAGAAACTCAAGAAAGCGCGGGCCGTTCACATAGTGCTCCAGCCCGACCAGCTGCTCCCGATCGTTCACGCCGTCCGGCAATCCGGGTGTCTTAGAGATAAGATTGATAACATCCATGCGAAAACCATCGACACCTCTATCCAGCCACCACCGCATCATCGACCAGATCCGTTGGCGCAGCTCCGGGTTCTCCCAGTTCAAATCCGGCTGCTTTTTCGAAAACAGATGAAGGTAGTACTGTCCGGAAGCCTTGTCCAGCTCCCACGCAGAGCCGCTGAAAAAGCTGGTCCAGTTATTCGGCGGTCCTCCATCGGCAGCAGGGTCCCGCCAGATATAGTAATCCCGTGTCGGAGATTGCTTGCCCTCGAGTGCCATGGTAAACCAGCTGTGTTCATCCGAACTGTGATTGACCACCAGGTCCATAATCAGCCGGATTCCATACTCATGCATTGTCTGAAGCATCCGGTCAAAATCCTGCATGGTGCCGAACTCCGGATGTATATCCTGGTAATCCGATATATCATAGCCGTTATCATCCATTGGACTCCGATATACAGGGCTGAGCCAGACGACGTCTATCCCGAGCTCAGCCAGATACGGAATGCGCTCGATGATTCCCGGGATATCACCCACACCATCGTGATTGCCGTCGGCAAAACTGCGCGGGTAAATCTGGTACACAGTACTATTCTTCCACCAAGCCATAGCATTCTCCTCGGAGCGGTATGTTCGCTGATTCTGCGTGACTGGTACTATACCGTATGGACCGCTTTAGTGAAAGCGGCTGAATACCTGCAGCAGTTCCGGACTGTCCTCGCGATATGGAGAAAAGTCGAAATCTCCGTAACGGGACTCCAGGAGGAGACCGTGCCGGGCGAAGGATTGCTGGATATCATCGGAACGATGCACATACAGCTCGTTGCATATGTGCAGCAGATC
>CAZANF010000152.1:0-7312 GCA_964486425.1 uncultured Spirochaeta sp.
TGGACGACGGCTCCACAGATGACACCCCGGACTACCTTGCCACGCTGACCCACGGAAGAGGCAATCTCACCCGGGCCATGGCCACAGGCTCCCGCACGCAGGCCGCGTTAACCTCAGGCTGCACCGTAATCGCGCTCCGCATTCCGCACTGCGGCATGCCGGGTGAGGTGCGCAACCGCGGTGTGGAGCTATCTCGCGGCACCTACATTGCCTTTCTTGACTCGGACGATCTCTGGCTCTCTGACAAGCTTGCCGCTCAACTTGCGCTTCACCGCGCCCAGCCGGGCCTTGCGCTGTCTCATACGCGGGAGCACTGGCTACGGGGGCACACGCGCATGAAGCAGCCTGCGCAGCAGTATGCCTTGGGGGGCGATGTCTTTATGGCCGCCTTGGAGAAGTGCATGATTGGCCCGAGCACCGTGGTGATGAAGCGCAGCGTGTTTAACGAACTCGGTGGTTTTCGGGGTGATCTGCAGGTGGCCGAGGACTACGAGTTCTGGCTGCGGCTCACTGCGCACCACGAGGTCGGCTATATACATGAGCCGCTGATCATTAAGCGCGCTGGCCACTCAAGCGACCCCCGGGAGCAGCTCTCTGAGCGCTACGGGCGCATTGAACTGTTCCGGCTGTGCGGGCTCGCACGGTTTTTAACTACAGCCGAGTTGGCCACCGCCCGGCTTGCTCCGGCCCATGGTGCATGGCGGGACAAGTGCCTCATCTACGCCGCCGGGCGCGAGAAGCGTGGTCATCCACAAGACGCAGCCGAGCTTCGCTGGCTGGCCGACAATCCGCCGCGAAACGGTGACCCTCTACCGGAGCTGCTCGAGCTCCTCACGCAGGACATGAGCTAAGTCTGGCCGCCCTGCCGCGTAGCGCAGAATGGCGCGCAAATAGCCCGCCGGGCTGCCGGTGTCCAGGCGCTCACCCTGAATAGTGTGCTGGACGACTCGACGACGGTCCATGAGCTGTTTGAGTGCGTACACATGGTAGTATTCAGCATCCGGCGACTCGGCAAGGTGTTTTGCCCAGCCCTCCTGAAGAAATCCGAAGATCTCAGGGGTATAGAGATACCGGCCGATACTGGCGATGCTGCTTGGTTCGGTACCGGGAGCCGGCTTCTCTACAATGTCGGTTACATGGAGCTGGTCATCGGCAAGCGAAAGGATTCCATAGCGCTCCAGGTGAGGGGGATTGTCGAGCCCGGCCATGACGGATTTGCCGGTGGCGTGAAAGCTTTCAACCAGCTGGGCGGCGAGGGGAGGTGTGCCGAAGTGAAGGTCGTCGGGATACGCCACAATAAAGGGGTCGCCGCCGACAAATGCCTCCGCCTGCATCAGGGCATGACCGGTCCCCTTCATTTCCTTCTGCCGGGTAAAATACACCTGCATCCGTTCCGGGGCAATCTGTGTGAGCTGTTCGTGCTTGCCCTCCCGGGAAAAGATGGATTCCAGTTCGATTTCACGGTCGAAGTAGTCTTCCAGTACCCGCTTGCGGCGGGATGAAATCACCAGCACCTCGGTAATCCCGGCGGCCTCGAACTCCTCCATAATAAAGGCAATTGAGGGCTTGTTAACCAGGGGAAGCATTTCTTTAGGGATGGTCTTTGTGACCGGGAGGAAACGGGTGCCGTAGCCGCCCGCCAGAATAACGCCTTTCATGACATGTACTTTACCATGGTGAACCATGCGCGGCAACGGGGAACCTGTCGGGACAATTAATCTGCGGGGAAATTGACGTGTGCGGATTCGCGCGCTACTGTATAGGAATGAAAAAACGGAGATTGAGCAGTGCTGCGGCCGTGGCGGGAATAGTTCTTCTTGCAGCCGGCTGCAGCGTGAACCAGCAAATGGATATTCAGATTGATGGATCGGGCGATGTGCAGCTGGTAGTTGAACTGAGCCGGGTATTCCGTGAGTATTATCGTGATTTGAGCGGTAGTGAATCAATACAGGAAGATGCAATCTTTGATACTGATGAGATAGGACGCGTGCTTGCCGGGCAGCAGGGTTTAACGGTGGAATCGGTAGCCGCTCCGGGACCGGGGCGCCTGGAGGTTGCGGTACAGCTGCAGAATATCGAGCAGCTGTACCGTGACGATACCATGAATGTTCCTGAAATAATCCGCTTCGTACGCAGCGATGAGGGTGCCGCTCTGCATATTCGGGTTGGACGCAACGATATTCCGCGGTTCCTTCGCCTCTCTCCCATTGGTGATTCGCCGGTTGTCGAGTACCTGCTGCCTCCAGGGAACAGTCTCAGCCGGGACGACTATATCGAATACCTCAGCTGGGCTCTGGAGGAATACGAGGAAGATGTTCCCGTTCAGGAGGTTATCGAGTCGGCGGCTATCGAGCTGAGGATTCAGCCGGAGGGCTCGATTACCCGACAGCACGGGGGTGAGGTTCAAGGTGATACGGTTGTATTCCGTATCCCGCTGATAGACCTTGTACTTGCCCGTCAGCCGCTTGAGTTTTCGGTGGAGTTCAGAGCGGAGTAGTTCCGCCGACAGCTGCGGGGTGCCTCGACAGCTGCCGAGCCGCCGCAGGTCTGTACTGCCTTTACTAGTGCAGCGGCTCGGTATGGAGCGGCAGATATTTTCGCTTGCCGTTTTCGACCGTGCTTTCGAACAATACTATCGACCGTAAGGTAAAGATGAGCCCTTTCGGATCAAATTCCCGTCGCCAGGCGGCGGCCGCGTTATCGACATCCCCGGGGTCGGCCTTCCTCAGTCTGTAACCGAGGGTAATATGCGGGGTGTAGCGCGGACTGTCTGATTCAATACCGGCTGCAGTCAGGGACTGTTCCAGTACGTGATAGATTTTTCTTCCCTGCGCGTTCAGATCCGGTACTCGCCTGGACTGCATCTCGTTTACACCCAGCCATACAACCCGTGGGCGGCGGCCGGCCGGGAAAAACCCGATCCCGCCCAATCTGCAGCGGATAACACCGTCACCGGCTGCTTCCTGTATTGCCGCAGTAACAGAGGGAATTTCCTTTTCAGGAATATCTCCAAGAAAGTGCAGGGTGACATGGGTGTTTGCCGGGTTGACCCAGCGGAAAACCGGCTGGGGGAGCAATGTCTCGAGATGCTTCTGAATCTGCTTCAGGTGCTCCTGTACATCCTCCGGCAGCGGGAATGCAATGAAAAGACGCCGTTGCTCTGTCCCGGGATCTGTTTTATGATTTTTCATATAACCAAAGCATATCCGATATCCATATCTCTTTGCAAAGTTAGCCTATTGACCGGTATTTTTTCGACCTGTATAGTTTTGTATGCGCGCTTGCGCATATCTCAGGAGGGATTATGATCCAGGAAATGGAAAAAACGGCGGTTGATGCTGCAGATGCACTGGCAAAGCAGTTGACTGCCGGACCAACATATACGGCCTTTCAAGCGCAAGTTGATGCCTTGCGTGCAGATCAGGAAGCACTTGCAGTCCTGCAGGATTTTCAGAACGAACAGCACACCTTTCAGCAGGCACAGCATTACGGCGGTGATTCCCGGGAGCTGCTCGAACAGCTGCAGGAGAAGGAGCGAAGGGTGACCGAACACCCCGTCCTGTCGGCCTTTTTTGCCGCACAGCAGGCGCTTATTGATGAGCTGGCAGAGGTGAATGCCTCAATTACTGCCAATTTGGGATATGACTTTGCGGCGCTGGCAAAGCCTGCCGGCGGATGCTGTTCTTAAGTCAAGGCACACACGGAGATACCAGGATGATACAAGCAGAAGTACGAGATGCAATAAGCGAGCTGGTCGGTGCGATACGAAGCACAGATGCCTCGCGCACATATATAGAAACCCAGTCCGAGTACAGCACCAACCAGGAACTGGCCCAGCTTCGACTGCGCTACGCGCAGATGATTCAGGACTTTCAGCGCAAGCAGGAAGACGGGGATTACACCCAGAAGGATATCGATGCTGTCCGGGAGATTCAGATGCAGGTTAATTCCCATCCGGCTGCACAGGCGGTTATCGAGGCAAAGCAGCAGCTGCAAGGCCTGCTGCGGGAGTGCAATCAGAGCATGAGCCGGATTTTGGGTATGGATTTTGCCCAGATTGCTGCAGTAAACAGCGGATGCGGGTGTGGAGATGGTTGCGGCAGCTGTTAATGTGCCGCACATAGCCCAGGTTTTCAAGGCTCTGGGTGATCAGCACCGGGTGCGCATATTCCACTTGATACTGAACTCGGATACACCCCTCTGTGTCTGCGAGATAGTTGATGCCCTTGAACTGCCGCAGTATCAGATCTCCCGCCACCTGGCGGTTTTAAAGCGGTCCGGATTAGTTTCCGTTGAGCGCCGCGGAACCTGGGTATATTACAGCTCGGCTTCGGGAGGCTTTTCTGCTGAGCTCTGGGCGGCGGTTTCCCAGATGTTTCGGGATACCGAGGGTCTGGATAGTGATATGCGCCGACTGGAAGATCGACTGCTGCTGCGGGACGGTAAGCTCTGCGTAGTCGGTATGCAGGAACCATGTGACTGTCCTTGATTGTTTTCTTATATTGGATAAGAGGAGGATTGTATGTTTACCAAAGCAGTAGTAGCCACAGATCTTTCGCCTGCGTCCCATTCCCTGGTGGAGGGAACCAACTGGCTGAAGGATCTGGGGGTTTCGGAGATTGTCCTGGTTCACTGTTTCGGTGCGGTAGAGGCTTCCTCTTTTGCCTTCGCCCGGGAAAGTATCGAATATGAGCGGCTGCTTGAAGAGCAGGGCGCCCGCATCAGAGCCAACGGTTTCACGGTAACGGTGCGTGACTATACCGGCAGCCCGCAGCATGGGATCCAGACCGTCGCAACCGAAACCGGCGCAGATCTGATTGTTGTCGGATCGCATGGACATGCAATCCGCAGCGGAATGCATCTTGGCGGCCGGGCATGGGGGATTATCCATCATGCGGTGCGACCGGTACTGGTACTTCGGCTGGAGCCTCATGATGAACAGGGGGCACGCCTGATAGAAACCGGGGCCGGCCGCATGACCGATTCCCTGTTGTTTGCTACCGATTTTTCGGAAACGGCCAACAGATCGATTCCTTTCCTGGAAAGGCTTATTGATAAAGGAACCAGCCGCGTCACGATTGCCCATATACAGGACCAGATGATTATTGATCCGTATCTGCTGGATAAACGGGATGAGTTCATGCAGATAGACAACGAGCGTCTGTCAGCCTTACAGGAGCGCATAAAGCTTTCCGGGCCGCAGCGTATTGATGTTGAGCTGGGATATGGAAAACCATCGATGGAGCTTATCCGTTTGACTGAAACCGTAAATCCATCTCTGCTGATAATGGGAACCCAGGGCAAGGGACTGGTGCGGGAGCTGCTTATGGGGAGTGTCAGTCATACGGTGACCAGCCACACCAGGTGTCCGGTACTGCTGATACCGCCGGAAACCAGGGCATAACCGCAAACAGATCCGCGGAACTGGATCCCTGCACCCTTGTCACGTTCCCGCAGATTCGGCACAATCAGCCCCGAAAAGGGGTAAATGCGGATGCTTCAAATGATTATTGAGATCGGTGGCAGTCTCGGGCTGTTTCTGTTCGGAATGCGGGTAATGAGCGACGGTATACAGAAGGCCGCCGGTGACCGCCTGCAGGCTATTCTTCAGTTTATGACCGGCAATCGCTTTGCAGCGATCGGTACCGGGTTTCTTATTACTGTCTTGGTACAGTCCAGCTCCGCCTCCACGGTAATGGTTGTCGGGTTTGTAAATGCCCAGCTGCTCAGCCTTGCACAGGCAATCGGGGTAATCCTTGGTGCCAATATCGGAACAACAATTACCGGATGGATTGTGGCGGTATTCGGTTTCAGTGTGGATATCTCCGCAGCGAGCTTCCCGGCGCTGGCGATTGGTGCCTTGCTGGTATTCAACAAGCGGCTCCAGCGGCAGGACTGGGGCGAGGCCCTCATCGGTTTTGGTATTCTCTTTCTCGGACTGATGTTCCTGAAGGACGCGGTGCCGGATATACAAAACCACCCGGAAGTACTTGAGTTTATCGCCGGTCTGACGGATTACGGTGTATTCTCGCTGCTGATCTTTGTAATTGTCGGTGCGCTGTTCACGGTTGTGCTGCAGTCTTCATCGGCTGCAATGGCCGTTACCCTGACCATGGCCTATGCCGGCTGGGTCGATTATCCGACAGCGGCGGCGATCGTGTTAGGTGAGAATATCGGAACCACCTTTACCGCTTTTCTTGCGTCACTCGGGACCGGTATCAATGCCCGCCGGGCGGCACGTGCGCACACCCTGTTTAATGTGGCAGGTGTGCTGTGGATGCTTTTCCTGTTTGTTCCCTTTCTGCGTGTTGTCGATTTTATTGTTCCCGGACAGATGATCGGGGCCACTGATATAGACCAGATGAGGATTCTCCTCCCGGCCCATCTGGCGGCATTTCATACCCTGTTTAACGTGGTCAATACCCTGGTATTTGTCGCCTGGGTGCCGACCTTTGCCAGGATTGTGCAGCGGCTGGTTCCGCAGTCGGTCGAAACTGTCGACACCGAGTATTCCCTGGCCTATATGCTGCCGCATGTCTCGCAGAATCCCGAGCTGTATCTGCTGCAGATCAAGGATGAGGTTGCACGCATGGCCGGCGTTGCCCTGGACATGTACCGCACGGTTGTCGAGATTATCAGCCATCCCGACAAGAAGATGAGTACCGAGGTCGAGAAGCTGAAGCAGCAGGAAGACGTTACGGACCTTATGGAGGAGGAGATCTCCGCGGTACTGGCGGCTGCTGCTACCGATGCCATGAATATAAGCGGGATCACCCAGGTTAATACCATGATGCGCGTCATCAATGAGCTCGAACGAATGGCCGACAGCAGCTACAATCTTACGCTTATTCTGGAGCGGCGGTATAAAAAAGAGTATCAGTTTGATGCTGAAGCGCAGCAGGACCTTGTTGCGTATGCCCAGCAGGTGCTCAAGTTTACCGAATACGTACACAGCCACCTGATGCGGCGACTGGACAGCGCACAGCTTGAGGTCGCCTATGAGCTGGAGCAGGAGATTGACAACGGGCGCGATGCCCTGAAAAAGGCTGCGCGTCGGCGAATCAAGAAGCGCACCACCTCCATAAAGACCGAATTGCTGTATATCGATATCCTGAATCAAATAGAGCATATCGGGGATTTCGCGCTTCATATTGCGCGGCTCCAGCGCGAGCTGCCGAAGGGTGCGGATCGGGCTCTGGAGACAGCAGCAACAGAGGTATAGCCGATTGTTGAAACCTCCATGTGACAAATAGCGGAACTCGCTCTACACTGCCTGTATGCGTGTACCGCTTCGAGTCTTTCTCTACTTGGC
>CAZANF010000153.1:0-7289 GCA_964486425.1 uncultured Spirochaeta sp.
CTGCATGGTGGCGAAGAGCGGTTGCCGTACCTTTACCCGCGGCCGCAGCCGTGGTTATTGTGTTTGTCGGAGTTGCTTTTTTTGCGCTGCGGAATCCGGCCGGGAATCAAACATTGCCGGTTTATCAGTCGACCCCGGAATCCTTGTCGATATCGCCCGCGGAGATCCCGCAGGGCCGGCGGACCGATGCCCGGCAAACCGCATTCACAGAGCCGCAATTCAGTACGGAGCCCCAACTCAGTGAACCTCAGTTCAGTTCGGATCTGCAGCTGCATGTGCAGATTGATTCAATTGCTCAGCTGCTGGAGGTACTGTCTGCTCAAAATGTCGTTCGTGATGTCACTATAAATCTACCGCAGGATTCAAGATTCGGCATACATGGTGAGCCGGCCTTGATGCGGGCATCTGAAGTCGGCAGTTGGGAGGGCAGGTGAAGCGCTCCCTTCTTTTGCTGAGTGTCGGTTATTTGCTGCTGCCGATGGCGATTGTTATCGCCCAGGAGAACGCATCAAATCCGCAGGACGATCTTATGGGAGATGTAGGGTATGAGTTTCATATCTTTGCCCGTCTGATTGAAGATAGCGGTGAACAGGCCTGGGACAGTGAGATTGTCCGGCAGACCATCTCCGGAAGAACCATTTCGATTCGACTGGAGGGGGAAAGTATTGTCGTTTTAGCTGAATTTACCCCGTATGAACACGAAGACAATGCGGTAATGCTGGTCGCGCAAGGTCAGACGTGGATTTCGGAGGCAGATACAGAGGGGGTACGTTATCGTACGGCCTTCAAAAGTCTGCCTCTGGCACTCGGTGAGTCACTCTATTTCTTTCCGCTGGGCGTGAACTATGCCGAGACATCCTCCGACGGGATGAATCTTGAGCTGGAAATTCAGTTGTACCGCATGCTTGCAGACTCTCCTGTTGAGTCTCCTGCTGAGCCTCCTGTTCAGCAGAACCCCGAAACCGAATAAAGGACTGCACCATGAATCGTCGGTTAGTACTCCTGATAGCTGCGCTTGGCGGGATAATTGCAATCATCTATCTGCTGAGTACATTGACGCATTCGGGTCCGAATATCAGCCGGATCGTCCCGGAAGCGGGGCAGAGCGGTGACGCTATTACCATAGAGGGTTCCGGGTTCGGGAGCGAGGGAAGTGTTCAGATCGGCGGCCGGTCGGTCCCGCGAGCAAATATCCGGGAATGGGCGGAGTCACGCATACGCATAACCGTTCCGGGGCCGATATATTCCGGACTGGTAACAGTGAATGTTCAGGGTGAAACCAGTAACAGGGTATTGTTTACGAATCGCGAAAGTGCGCCGCTAATTGCCGGAAACAGCGGTGTGCAGCCATCATCGCCGTTCATTTTTTCCGTATCTCCGAATGTGTCCGCACCGGGGCGCGAGGTAACTATTACCGGACGGAATTTTGGTGTTTCCAGTGCAGCAGGCAGAATACTGATTTTTCCGGATAGCCGCAGCGACGAAGAGCTGCAATTCTTTCCCGAATCCTACATTATCCCGGAATCTCATATTTTGCTCTGGTCGACCGATACCATACGCTTTGTGTCGCCATATGGGGTTATTGCAGACAGCATTCTGGTCGAAACAATGCGTGGTGAGAGTGATCCCGTGCGATATGAACTGCAGGATCTGGTCGGTACGTATCAGTATCTCGACCCCCAGGAAATTGCTTTCGGCTTCAGTATGTCGGCAGCAGCCGTTCCTCTTCCTGAAGGCGATGATGAGACAGCAGCAGGCGCAAGCGGGGTTGAAAACGAGCTTGTGCTGTGGATGCCTTCTGTTCCTGAGTCTCCCTTTCAGCGGGGAGTACAGTATTCCAGACTTTTCCCGTCCCCCCGATTTATCAGCCCGGAGACAATGATGTTTATTTTCTCGCAAGATGAGCTGCTGAGGCACAGTGAGGCGGTAAATCATGCAGAGCTTCTCCGAATTCAATCCGTAGTTACCAGATATGCCATTGAAACTACGCTGCTGCCTTCACGAGTATCCGACAGCTATCGTGTCGATAACCCCGTATATCGTGATTATCTCTCGGACGGGCAGGGTATCAGCCTGACGGATGAAATCCGCCGGGATGCCCGAACGCTCGGCGGCAACTCCGGCAACCCTTTAACCATCGCACGCACATTGTTCGCCGGGATTCGCAGCCGACTTTCTCCAGCAGGAGAGGAGGAAGCTGATTCCAGAGAGTATGCCTCTCGACTGACAGCGATGCTTCGCAGCCGTGGAATTCCGGCGCGGGTAATTACCGGGGTGCTTGTACCGCCAGGATTTTCGCCGCGGTATCATCACTGGGTGGAATGGTATGTTCTTGACTTCGGCTGGGTGCCGATGGACCCGTATGTTGCAGACGCAATCCAGGAATCCCTGCCGTGGGCCGAGGGATTTACGGCTGAACCCGGGTACTACAGCGAAAACCTGGATCCGTTTCGTGTAGAAGTTCATCGAGGAAGTGCATTACCCCTGCGGCGGGATCATTTCAGTACCGAACATGTGGTGGAAAAATCACCGCTGATTTTCAACGGCGCGGCATATGGTCATCTTCCGCAGCTGGAGCTTGAGCTTGTCTGGAATCAACCGCTGGTTATGTATCGCCTTCCCCATGCAGTTTCTGATTGATTTCTCTTATATAACGCTCCGCGAGGCGAACCGACTCTTGTGTACTGGTAATCCACTGATTCAGTTCATGAACTGCTGAATCAGTGGCGGAAACAGCCTTTTCCAGAGTATTTGTATTCATTCTGGTTTGCTGGATATGCTGCTTTCCGCTTTCGGTCATTTCATTCACACTTGAACTCAGTTCTCTAATCTCGTCTGCACGCAGCGACAGGGCTTGAGCTTCGCTGACTACGTTATCGCTCAGGCTGTTGGTGAAGCGCATGTGTTCGGCAATGGTATGCATGCTTTCTGCAAATTCTGTAATTACCTCTACAGAGGTTTTGAAACTGTGCTGTGATTTTTCGCTGAAAAACGAGGCTTCGCGGATGTGGTCGTCTATACGATGCAGCAGGGTGCTGATTCCATCGGCATTCTCGGCTGTGGAGTCAGCCAGCTGTCGGATTTCAGTTGCTACCACCTCAAATCCCTTGTTGTTCTCGGATCCATGGGCGCTTTCGATAAAAGCATTCAATGAGAGCTGACTGGTCTGCTCGCTAATCGCATCAATAACCGCCAGAATCTCTGTTACCCCGCCGATCTCCTTCATGATTTCAAGAATATTATCCCGTGCAGAACGGATATTCCGGGCATCCTGCTGGGCTGTATTACGGAGCTCAAGGGCGTGCTGCTGACGGGTTTCTGCGCGTTCAGTAATTGTATTAATGGAGGCATGAATCTCTTCAATCGCCGAGGTGGTTTCGGTTACCTGGACCGCCTGATTTTCTCCCTGTCCCTTCAGGCGCTCGGTTTTCAGCTGCAGAATGCTGAGACCCTCCTCGGCGTTTTTAAGCATTTGGTCAAATGCAGAAAGACGACCCTTCAGTCCCGTGGTGAGTGCCGACAGCGCTGTTAATGTAGATGTTGCCTGACGTATCGAGGTATGGAATAGAGAATTCGATTCCATGTATGATGCTGTATGCAGCTGGGCCGTATGCAGTTTTTCCTGTGATGTGCGCACAAAGTTTCGTGTTCCGGTTATCATTGCATTGATCTCATCGCGGTTCCCGGAAGGAATGGTGATTGGATATCCAAGTTCCTCGCAGTGATTCAGCTCATGTTGAAGCATGGCAAATCGCGCCCGGACAGAATGAGCAAGCCGGAATCCGGCGATAGTGTATATTATGATGCCGGCAATCGAGGTCATCCCGGCTGCCATGAGCAGTCGCGAACTGCCGATAAACCATGCCGTCCCTGTACAAGCTGCCGCAGATGCGGTAGTGAACAGGAGAAAGCCTTGAGCCAATCGTTGTTTATGGAGCATGAGCATATGCTGTAGTGTAGAGCCATTTGGCGTCGGACGCAATGTTTCGGCTTTGTTGACAGCGGTTTTTATTTTGCATATTCTCGGAGCTCTACAGGGCGAAAGCATTATTGATGCAGGGGGAGCAAGTATGAAGTATTTATTGGAATCAGATCCCGATCTGGTTCAGGTGATTCGTAACGAGGAAGATCGTCAGAAGCATAAACTGGAGTTAATTGCTTCGGAAAACTATACAAGTAAGGCGGTTCTTGAGGCAGCCGGTACGGTATTAACCAATAAATATGCCGAAGGCTATCCGGGGAAGCGTTATTACGGCGGCTGCGAGTATGTGGATATAGCCGAAAACCTGGCCAGAGACCGTGCCAGACAGCTGTTCCAGGCCGATCATGTGAATGTACAGCCGCACTCCGGCAGCAATGCGAATATGGCCGTTTATATGACGGTGCTGCAGCCGGGTGACACGATTCTGGGTATGGATCTGGCACATGGAGGGCATCTTACCCATGGCGCGTCGGTGAGTTTTTCCGGCAAGCTGTATCGTTCCGTGAGTTACGGTGTGAGCCGCGAGAGCGAGACCCTGGACTATGATGAAATAGCCGATATAGCGCGCAAGGAAAAGCCGAAGATAATCGTGGCCGGTGCATCGGCATATCCGCGTACCATAGATTTTGTTCGCTTTGCTGCCATCGCCAGAGAGGTGGGGGCCTATTTTATGACCGACATGGCTCATATTGCCGGTCTTGTTGCCGGAGGACAGCATCCGAATCCGGTTCCATATGCCGACTTTGTTACGACAACAACCCATAAGACCCTGCGCGGTCCGCGCGGCGGTATGGTGCTTATAGGAAAGGACCGGGAGAACGATATGGGCATTGTGGCCCCGAAAAGCGGCCGTACAAAGCGGTTTTCCGAGCTGCTGGATTCAACGGTTATGCCGGGGATTCAGGGCGGCCCGCTCATGCATATTATTGCGGCAAAAGCAGTTGCATTCCGGGAAGCCCTGCAGGATAATTTTCAGGCGTATCAGGCGCAGGTAGTGCGCAATGCTGCCGCCCTGGCGACAGCCCTTTCCGACGGGGGGCTCAGGCTGGTATCCGGCGGTACGGATAATCATCTCATGCTGCTGGACCTGACTCCGATGGGAATCAGCGGACGTGATGCGGAACAGATGCTTGATTCAGCTGGTATAACACTGAACAAGAACGGGATTCCGTATGATACTCGCAGCCCGCTTGTAACCTCCGGTATCCGGATTGGTACACCGGCGGTGACTACCCGGGGAATGAAGGAGGATGAAATGCGAATTATTGCCGGCTTTATCCTGAAGGTACTGGAAAGCGGCGGAGATGCCGGGGTACTGAAGAATGTTGCCGGGGATGTCCGTGACTTCTGCAGCGGCTTTCCACTTTTTTCCGCATGAATTATAGACGGATACCTGTATATGACATGACAACTCGGATTTTTTGAAATATACTTGTGCATACATGGGAAATGCGAATCCGTTACAGCTATCAATAGTCTCCTTCCCGGAGGGAGCTTACATAATCGTCGAGGGAAAAGCCGACGCAGACTCTTTTTATATCATCCGGTCGGGGAAGGTGGAGATCAGCAAGGAAGTCGAAGTCGTTCAGGAGGAAGGAGGTAATATCCTTGCTCCCGGCGATTTCTTCGGGGTTGTCTCCACCATGTCCGCGCACAGTCATATTGAGACTGCCAGGGCGCTTACCGATGTCTCGCTGATTGCGGTCAGACGCAATCAGTATCATTTACTCATCGAGAAGAATACACCGGTCGCGATGAAGATAATCGAGGCTTTTTCGCGTCGAATGCGGTTTCTGGACGAGGCCCTGGCCCGGCGCACGTACAAGACATCCTCCGAGACCAGCCGCGACCATCTGTTTTATATTGGTGAGTATTACCTCAAGCAGAACCAGTACAGCCTGGCATATTATGCATACTATCAGTATTTGCGCCTGGTTCCGCAGGGTGCAGACGCGGAAAAAGCCCGTGAACGACTGGAAAAAATCAAGCCGTACGCCTCTCCTGTTCATCTGGAGCCCTCCGAGGAGCAATTTACCCGTGAATATCCCAAGGATACCATGGTGTTTGCCGAATCAATGCCGGGGGGAGAACTGTATATTATTCAGAGCGGCAGGATCAAGATTTCAAAGATTGTGAATGATAACGAGGTCCTGCTGGCAATGCTGAAACCCGGAGATATCTTCGGGGAGATGGCCCTGCTGGAGAATAAACCCCGGTCCGCCAGTGCGATTGCATTCGAACAGTCGGTACTGCTGGCGGTGAATAAAGAGAACTTCGGTCGAATGGTACAGGCGCAGCCGCAAATTATTGCCCGCCTTACCACCTTGCTCGCGGAGCGTATCTGGCTTATCTACAAGAGCCTGGCGAATACCCTGATACAGAACCCTGTCGGCCGCATGTACGACGCACTCCTGAATCAGCTGGAAAAAGGCCGGATTAACATTCGCCGTTCGACCTCGCATACCTTCGATTTCGGTCCCAAAGAGCTTATGAATATGGTGGGACTGCCTGCGGATACCGGACAGGTGCATATGCGGGAGTTCCTGAAGGACCCGAAGTTTAAGGTGGTCGAGAACAAGCTGTTCTGTTCCGATATATCGGAGCTGGAGAAACAGGCCAAGTATCATCGCAAGATGGAACGCATAAGTCGCATGCGAAGAAGTCAGAATACTACCATGTAGCGGAAGTACGGATATTCATGGCAGCTTCAACATCACCGTACAGCTATCCTGCTCTCTATGCCTGTCAGCACAGGGAACAGCTGCAGGATCTGCCGTTTTATACCGCTGCGGCAGCTGAAACCGGTCCGCGGATTCTGGAGCTCGGCTGCGGAACCGGGCGGTTGAGCATTCCACTGGCAGAAGCGGGTTTCAGTGTGGTCGGCGTCGATCTGGATGCGCGCATGCTGGAGTATGCCGACTCATGCCGCAGCCGGCTGCCTGTGTCTGTACGCCGCCGCCTGCGGTTTGTTCAAATGGATGTCTGCAATCTGCAGCTCTCTGAAACATTCGATCTGATTATATTCCCGTATCATTCACTCGGACATATCCCGCCGGGGGCACCGCTGTCGCAGCTGGCCGGCGGTATTGCGCGGCATATCGGCGGGAACGGGCGCTGTATTCTCTCGCTGCTGCAGCCGGATGAGGAACTGTGCCGTCCCGTGAATGACGAGCTCCGTCATCTGGAGCATTTCACCGGTCCCGACAACCTTCCGGTTGATTGTTATGAAACCACCGGATATTCTGCCGACACAAGGACTGTACGTTTTGACTGGTACTATGCCTTTGAGAATAATCCGGATCTGCTG